>JBEIDU010000051.1:0-13266 GCA_040383345.1 Chitinophagales bacterium
ATTAACTAAAATCTATAAAAAATATATACTTCATTTCTACCATTTTTAATGACTAAGATAATAAGTTTTCAATACACTACATAAAAAAAAGCCTCGTCAAACTGACGAGGCTTTTTTTATATTTTAAACTTATTATTGTTTGATTATTCTACAATAAATTTACGAGTATTAACGATTTCTCCATTTGAGATTACATTGGCAATGTAAACGCCTTTAGATAAATTTGTAAAGCTTTGATTATTTGATTTTATTAATGCATCAAAAATGGTAAGTCCATTAATGTTAGAGATAACCAATCTTTTATTTACTAGTTCATTTGACACAGATATTGTACTATTTGAAAAATTAATAAATGAATTATTTTCTTTTTCATTTATACTACTACTAGTACATTTTTGTTGTCTAAATTCAAAGAATAAAATTTTATCTGGTTTACCTATTTCAGATACAGTAATTTTAGTTTTAGCGTATCCATTAACTTTTTTAAGATTGTCATCAACTATTGAAAATAGAGTGTAAACTTTGAATTTTTCAGCAGCAGCTAAAGTAATTGATCCAGAGTTTGGTAAAGTCTTACATCCATCTTTATCACAAAAACCAGGTCTTGAGGCCCATTTAGTATTATTAATAATGGTGTCTCCAGCCCAATTGTATGTTACTTGAGTAGAGCTATTATTCGTCATCTGAATTTCTGCTTTATATTCATTTGAATTACACTCTGTAGCTGTTACAGCTACTGTGTCTGATGAATATGACGTTTGTGAAAAGGCTACATAGCCTGATAAAATTGAAAGAAATAGAGTGAATTTAAATTTCATGATTTTGTTTTTAGAATAGTTATAAAAAAACTGAGCAATTTAAATTGCTCAGTTTTAAAAATTGTTTTAATAAAAATTATTTAACAATAAATTTCATATTCTTATTAAGTCCATTACTGTTTGAAATATTAACAAAATACATACCACTACTTAATGATAAGTCATTAAATGATATAATATTTTGTCCATTTCTTGTAAACTCATCGACTGTTTTTACAACAGCTCCTACAGAATTAGTTATAGTAATGTTTATTTTTTCTAATCTTGAAGTGTTAAAAGTAATTTTGAATTTATCAGTTACAGGGTTCGGATAAATAGATGCATTTTCTATTGATTCAACATTGTTTACAATACTATTTGAGCCACTTAGGTCTGTTACTGAATGTTCTTTAGAAGCATTCAATCCTAATTTTAATGAATTATATACTTGATATGAATTAGTTCCCATTGTCCCACTATCACTTACAAAAACAACTAAATAAGAATTAGCTGTATCAATATTGGTAGTTATATCGTTAAATGAAAAATTGAATTTTTTATTAGAATCAATAACAGAAGCTAATTTCCATGTACTACCCCATGTGCCAGCTAAAAGTTGTCTTTCTACTTTTTCATGCTTATATCCTACTATAGGATTTCCTTTTTGATAAAAAGCTGATGCTGAATTTCCGTTAGAAGCATTAGATTGATCCCATCCAGTTCCTGTACCAGACATAACTTTATTAACGATATAGCAATTTGCTCTAAGACTACCACTAAAATTTCCATAAACACTAACTTCTAGATCTAATTTGAGTCTTTTTGCTGTTATATCATATGTATTACTAGCTTTTATTCCTACAGGTGTAGCTCTTGTAAAAGCTGATGTGATTTCGTCTTCCCAATCTCCTCTTCCTATAGCATAAGCTCCTCCGATATATTGTCTATCAATCATAGCTGTAGGAGCTCCTTGAGCAAATTTTGCAGCTAAAGCTGAAGCCTGTGGAGTTGTCATTTGATCCGTTCCGAATCCAGCATGAAGATTTACAGCATTCAATTCTGGGAACTTAGTTTCAATTTGTTTAGCTACATAATGACCTTCTGGGCACCATTGACAAGCAGCCGTTGTAAATTCTTCAAATAAAACATTTTTTGAAGGTACTTTAGACATATAGATAACTCTAGCATCTAAAAATGAATTATTCGAAGTATCTTCGTCAGAAGCTATACCGTTAACTTTAGTGATTTTGAAATCAGCTAAATATTTGCCAGCTATACTTTTATTTACTTTTTCAGTAACTGTGAATACATGTGTACCCATTCCTACTATATTTAAGTTGCTAAAAGTTTCTGTTTTTGTAGGATTTCCATCTACCATATATGTTACTTCATAAGACGTAATTTTGTCAGAACCTCTATTTTGTATTGCTCCTAGCATAGTTGCATCTGAACGAATTCCTCTATATTGTTCATCAAAAGCACAACCAATCAAATTCGCATCTCTTTTTTTCTTGAAAGAAAAAACAACAAAATTATCTATCAACATATATGATGACATATTACCTTGAAATCTTAATCTAATGAATACATTTGTTTTATTAGCAGCAGCATTTAACGCTGGAGTCAAATCAGATGTAAAATTTGATTTTGAAGCTGTAAAGCTATCCGCTACTACCCAAGTAGATTTATTGTCAAAACTTAGTTCTACAAAAAATTTAGCTGTTGAAGGAACTGCAGTTTGAACTACTAAGTTTGAAACACTTTTAATAAATACATTAGATTGAGTCGAAAAGTTATAAGCTCTATTTAGCATTACCGTTGTGTTTGTTACCTTTGGTGCGGCAACATTTGAATCCGCTTGAACCCAGCACCAATAATTTGTAGTACTTCCTGATCCAAACAAAGATTGTTCTACTGTATACTGAAATACTTTTGTTGTTACACCACCAGATAAATTTGAAATTACAAAATCTGGATCATTTGCTTTGAATGGAAAAGAATCTATCACTGTGTAATATTGTGCTTGTACATTTAATGAAAACAACAAGCCAAGGGCAATTAAGTAAATTTTTTTCATTTTATATTAAGTTTAATGTTTGAAAATGTAATGACAAAGATAATGATTTTTGTATGTAATCAAAATTATTTTTTACAAAGCTGGGTATTACATGTTTATATCTTTCAAAGATTTGCGCAAAAGCTAAGTAATAATAAGGTTTCGTGTCATGCGTAGCCTGAAAAATAACGATTATTCAACCTAAAGAATTACAATTTAATAAAACTATTTTATATGATTTTATTAAGTAATTTGATTTTGTTTGTTTTTTCACTGTACTAAGTGGTAAATTTATTTAACACCATGCATCCATTTTTGTATAAAACGAGAAATAATAAATATAAAAATACCAATGACAAACGAGATTAATGCAATATTATAGCATCCTTTCATATATATAGGTAAAGATTCTACCGGAGTGAAATCCATACCATTGGCATTTTTTTCAGGAATCGCCATTAGGGTTCCTATCCATCCCGCTAATTTATGTCCAAGAGCCGATGCTAAAAAGAAAACGCCCATCATAAAACCGAACATTTTCATGGGACTTAATTTTGTAATCATAGCTAATCCTATGGGTGAAATAAATAATTCTCCCAATGTTATAATGAAATAAGCCATCATAAAATAGATAAAAGGCATCATTCCATTTCCTTTTCCTGCTATACCCCCTAAATAAAATATAAAATATCCTGCGCCAACTAAAATAAATGAAAGAGCAAATTTTTGTGGTATCGTAATTGCCTTATCTTTTTTATTCAAATAATTATAAAAAGCGCCTAAAATAGGTGTGAGAAATACAATGTAGAAAGGATTCAGTGAATTATTAACCATAGCAGAGCCTAATTTGGAACTACCTACAGTGAAATCTACATTTCTATCTGCCATGAGATTTAAGCTTCCTCCAGATTGTTCGTAAAATCCCCAAAACATGACCGTAAGAACTATCATAATGGCCGCAGCCCAAAGTTTTTCTTTTTCTTCGGTACTAAATTGTCTACTCAAATATATAACATAAAAAATAGATACAATAAACAATGGCAACATAAAGTAGGTCGTCAATTGATGAAATTTCACTAAAAAGACAGATATAGGTACTAGTATAAATATACCTAAATACAGTAAATATTCTTTTTTGATTCCTACTTTAGAAGCATTAAGCCAATTGATATCAACTTCTAACCCTTTTTCGCCCAAAATATGTTTGTTGAGAATAAATACACCAAGTCCAAAAATCATAAAAAATCCTGCTACGCCAAATCCAAGATGCCAGCTAATTTCCTGCCCCAAATAACCACATAATAAACTACCCAAAAATGCGCCAATATTCACACCCATATAAAATATTGAATATCCTGTATCTTTTCGAGGATCATTGGCTGTATAGTATGTACCTAAAAGCGAAGAAATATTGGGTTTAAAAAATCCATTTCCTGTAATCAAGAAACCCAATCCAATTAAAAAAGTGAAATCGGAAGGTAATGCTAAAACCAAATGCCCCAAAGCCATAAGTAATCCACCTAAAACAATACTTTTTCGGTACCCTAGAATTTTATCTGCTACCCAGCCTCCTAATAAAGGCATTGTGTATACAAGTGCATTATATGCACCATATTGAAGATTGGCATCAGAATCTTCCATTAATAATACCTTTGTCATATACAACATCAAGAGTGCTCGCATTCCATAGAAAGAAAAACGTTCCCACATTTCTGTAAAAAATAACATCCATAGCGGTTTGGGCTGATCTTCTCCATTTATTTTATAAGCTACCCCTATCATGATAGCACTGAAAATTGCGGCAACGATAATTATTATTATTTTAATATCCATACTGATTTACATTAAGAGTTAAAAAAAAAGCCAATACAAATGTATTGGCTTAATAATATTTCTAAAAAAACGAATTAATAAGGAAGTGTATAAGATTTATTAGTCAATCCCAATACATTTGAGCTAGCATTAGGAAATGCATAAACGATATCTACTTTTAATTTTTTTCCATTTCCCATTCTAATTTGAGTTATATCAAAGGTTGAAGTTATTTCAGCACCTTTTCTTAATGGTGTAGTTGTGCCAGGAACTAATAATGGATTTAGACCTAGGGAATCTCTATAAGTTAATGTTATAGTACTTGAAGTATTATTGACAGAAGAAAGTCCAATTGAGGCAATTTCTCCTGGATTACCATATGCAAATGTATTTTTCAATATTAATTTATTTCCTACTACAGCATGTGTAAACGTTTCAGTTATTGGAGTTGTAGTTCCAGAAATTACAGCTGTTGAATGATTGATTTTTGTGTCACCTATTTTTGATAATATGAATTCTTGATTCTTCATTAAGGGTTTGTATACGTTTGTATCACAGCTTACAATGAATAAAGAAAATAAAACTATAGCAGAAAGTAGAGATTTTTTCATTTTTTTTAATTTAGTAGATGCAAAAATAATAATTTTTTTTAAATGAATAAAAAAAATTATTTTTGAGGTGTCATGCTGTTTATTTTTTCTTGAGCTAAATTATTATACATATTTGCATAGGCTGTTTCTCCTTTTTGGTTGTATAGCTTAGCTATAAGTTGATACCATTCTGGATTCGATCCATTTAGGTCTAAAGCTTTTTTCATTGCTTGTATGCTCATGTCTAATTGACCTACATTAGCCAATGTAATAGCATAATAATACCATATATACTCATTAGAATCGTCATACTTTAAATTCTCTTGATATTTTGCCAATGCTGTAGCAAAATCATTCTTTTCAAGCGCTTGAAAAGCCTCTATATCGCCTTTGTTTTTTCGTTCAATTATAATAAGAACAGGTGTATTGTCTACTTTTACCTCATGAACTATATTTTTTGGAGGCCAAGCATGATTTTGAAGATTTTCGGGTTCTATAAAACGAGAATAAGCTACATAATAGTCCCAATCCAAATGATCTCTTTCTCTCCATCTACCATAACTTGTATATACAAGAGCAGTATCTGCATCAAAAAAGTATTTATCAATGGTTCCAAGATTGCTCAATATTTTTACTTTTCCTTTTTGATTTTTTAAAATATGTTCTTTTATCCAATCGGTTCCTACTTTTCCCGAATTTTGATAATAATCCAATTCGTAGTATCCAAATGCTTTTTCAACCCCACCAAACAGTTCATTGAAATAAATGTATTGATTTGGATGATTGGATATCATGTGTTTTAGTGGTAGTGTCAAAAATATTGAAAGAATTACGATACTGATGATTTTATAATTTTTAGACGTAGCAAAATTTTCATAAATATAATTACAAAAAAGACTTGCCAAAATAGCCATTGAAGGCATTACAAAAATAATGTGGCGCAATGCATCGTAGACCACCGCTTTTTTATATACAATATATAAAATAGGGAACGCAAATGAGAACATCAAAAGACCAATAAAAATAAGGTTTTGATGGGTTCTATTTTTAAATAATACATAAAAACTTCCCATAAATCCAATAAGCAAATATATTGGAGTTCCTACCCAAAGCCATTTGAATAAATAATTTGACGGCATTTCAGCGGTATTGATTCGAAAACCATCAAAAAGCATATATATGGATAGCGGATAGCTTGACATTATTTTTAGCGATTCAATAGGATTGGTCAAAATGCCTTCCAATGCATAAGGCCACCATAAGCAAGCTAATATATATCCAAGAAAAACTGCTGCTATAGCATGCATCAAGCTTTTTTTGTAGAAGGCTACCTCTAATTTTTTTGAATAGAATGCTAATAAAACAAAAAATAAACCAAAATAAGCGACTACCAAAAGCCCACCAATTCTCACACCAATAGCTAATGCAATACCAATACTTAATCCCAAAGTATCTTTCCATTTAGGGGCTTCTATATTTTTCAAAAATTTGATGATGTAATAGATTGCAATTATATAGCCTGCAGCAAAAGGAATATCTTTTGGATTGTTGAACATTTCTCCAAAAAAACGTGGTGTCAATGTTATAAATAGAGATGCTAAGAGCCCTATGCTCCATTTGTTTGCGATTTCTTTTGTTATTAACCCTGAGAATAAAATGGTTAATACTCCAAATAACATATTGAAATAATGACGAAGTAAAAATTCATTTTTTGGATGAAAAAAATCAATAAGCATAGCAGATATTCCATCGAAAATACCTCCATAATACTTCATCTCATCATGACCAGGGAAAGATTCGGAAAATAAATTGCCAATATTCCCATTATTTTTTAAATATTGCCATACATAGCTCCCGTATTTCCATTGAATTATTTCATCACCTGTTATACCGTAGTATGGTGTTATAAAAATACATAAAATGGTTAATAATATAATATAACCCCAAAAAAAATAATTTGCTTTTAGAGATTTCATTTTTTAATTCTAAATTTAGTAATTTCAATAACCAATGATAACATGTCAAACAAGGCTTGTTTTACTATTTTAAATGAAGCGCCTTTGCTTTCGCCTCCTATTCTGTCTAAGTATCTCGATTCTATTTCTATAAATCGATTTCCATTAAAATGAAGCTTCGAGCAAATTTCCGACTCGATAAGTGAACTTCTAATTTTTAAATCAAATTTTTTAAGTTCGTTTAACTTATATATTTTTACCCAATTAACATCTTTCAGGGTCAGTCCCAAAAATATTTTGTTAAATAATTTATTGAAATAAGAAAGTATATTTCTATGAAGACTATAGCTGGTATTTTCTTTTCTGTATAGCGCCAAAATTGTTTTGTCTTCAATTTCTTTAAAAGGCAATAATTCATGTAAGTCAAACTGTCCATCGCCACAAGTAATCAATATATTTTCTTTTGTGGCATTTTTGTAGCCCGAAAATAATGCTTCGCCTATTCCTTTGTTTTTTTCATGATTGATTATTACTAAATCATTTCTCTTTTCAGCCTTATATTTAGTGATGATTGAAAGTGAATTGTCTTTGCTTCCATCATTGATTACCAAAACTTCAAAATCGTTTGTAATTTTGGATAAAACATCAAAACAAGTATCCAATACTTTTTCTATGGATTCTTCTTCATTATAGCACAAAAGACCAATAGTCCATGATTGCATTAATAATTATTTAAGGTATTGATGACAAAATCAACTTCTTCTTGCTTTAATTCTGCATACATTGGCAACGATAGACAATGTGATGCTAAATACTCGCTGTGTGGCATAGAGCCCGAGCTATAATTTAAATGTGCATACGCTTTTTGCAAGTGACATGGAACAGGATAATGAAGTCCTGCATGAATATCATGTTTTTTCAAATAGTCCATCAAATCTTCTCTATTTTCAGTAGTAATTACAAATAAGTGAAAATTTGAAAGGGAATCGGTAGGTTGTGTTTGGAAAGTGATTTTTGAATTTTTGACTTCATTGAAATACCTAGAAGCTATTTTACGTCTTTTATTATTCCAATTATCCAAATGATTCAATTTTACTGACAATGATACGGCTTCCAAACCACCCATTCTATAATTAAATCCAATTTCATCATGATAATAGCGCACTTTCATGCCATGATTTCTCAATGATAATAAATGATTATAAATGCTTTCGTCATTTGTAGTAAGACATCCTGCCTCTCCAGTCGCTCCAAGATTTTTGCCAGGATAAAAACTAAAGGTAGCAATAGAAGAAAGCGAACCGCATTTTTGACCTTTGTACAAACTTCCTTGAGCTTGAGCCGCATCTTCTATTAATACTAGGTTGTGTTTTTTGCAAATAGCGTTTACTGCGTCAATGTCAAATGGTTGTCCATAAAGATGAACACCAATTATGGCTTTGGTTTTTGGAGTTATTGCTTTTTCAATAGCTTCTGGATCAATTTCCCAAGTATCTTTTTTGCAATCTACAAAAACGGGAGTAGCATAGACGTGACTAACACCCCAAGCGGTAGCAATAAAAGTATTAGCTGGAATAATAACTTCATCACCTTCTTTAATGCCATGAGCTAGCATAGCTAAATGCAATGCTACGGTACCATTTGAAACACCTACTGCATATTTAGTGCCACAATATTCTGCAAATTGTTTTTCAAATTGTTCTACAAACTTTCCACCTGCAAATGCACATTCATCATATACTTGATTGTATAATTCAAAAATTTCTTTTTTTACAGATTGTTGTTGTTGTTTTAAGTCTAAGCAATGAATTGACATTATATATATTATTTTTTAATTTTTCTTGCAGGATTTCCTACAACAATTGAATTGGGTTCTACGTTTTTTGTTACAACACTTCCAGCGCCAACAATAGCATTTTCTCCTATTTCTATACCACACATAATAGTAGCATTGCTTCCTATGGATACTCCTTTTCTCAATATAGTTTTTTCCATTTTCCAGTCTGCAGCAGTTTGCATGGATCCATCAGGGTTGGTGGATCTTGGCATTTTATCATTAATAAACATAACGCCATGGCCAATAAAACAATTATCTTCTATTGAAACGCCTTCACAAATAAAACTATGCGATGAAATTTTACAATTTTTACCTATACTGGCTCCTTTTTGAATTTCTACAAAAGTTCCAATTTTTGAACCTTCGTCGATAGAACAGCCATAAAGATTTACAAAGTCAAAAATTTTAACATTTTCGCCTAAGGTTACATTATTTATATTTTTTTTATCAGAATTTTGTGTTACAAGTTCCATAATCAATCTAGGTTTACTTCTTTACCATTATTTTTAATGCTAATTTGAGCGGCCTCCAATACTTTCACTACTTCTAGTGCTTTATGTGCATTAGATATAGGTGTTACTTTATTTATAATACCTTGAGTAAAATCCTCAGCCATTGATTGCAAGGCTTCTTTTTGATCAATTTTAGGAACAAATATATCACCTACACGATAGTCAATTAATAATCTACGCTTATCTTCATCATTTTTAATTTGAAATCCCGTATCATAGATTTTGATTTTTTCGGCAGGTTCTATATCATTAAACAATATCATTTTTTGATCTCCACCTATCAAGATATTTCTCAATTTTACAGGAGAACTCCATGAGCAATTAAAATGCGCAATAAAATCGCTCTGATAATTGATTGTCAAATAAGCAATATTTTCTATGCCATTTTTTGTGTGAGATACACCCGTAGCCTGGACACTTACAGGTTTTTCATTATTGAGATAAAATAAAATAGATAAGTCATGAGGCGCTAAGTCCCACAGTACATTTACATCGGGTTGAATCAATCCTAAATTAATTCGAGTAGAATCAAAATATTGTAAATTACCAATTTCATTTTGATCTATTAAATTCTTAATCTTTTGTACAGCACCTGTATATAAAAAGGTATGATCTACCATAAGAAGTAGGCCTTTCTTTTCCGCTAGTTCTATTAATAACTGTGCTTCTTTACTATTAGAAGTCATGGGTTTTTCTATTAAAACATGCTTGCCGTTTTCTAAAGCTAGCTTAGCCAATTCAAAGTGCGTAAAAACAGGTGTAGCTATTACCACTGCATGCAAATTTGAATCCTCAATAATGGATTCAATATTAGTAACCGTTTCAATATTGGGGTATTGATTTTTAGCTATTTTGAGTCTATCTTCTCTCCCGTCTACAAGATATTTGACATTACAATTTGAATTTGCATTAAAATTCCTTAATAAGTTGGGTCCCCAGTAACCATAACCAATAATTGCTATATTTATCATTTGACAAGTTAAAACAAACGCAAATTTACACTTTTTTGATTATTAATGTTCTTTATTTTTGTATTAGCAAATCAAACAATAAAAATATAGAATTCAAATCTATAAAATTGGACTTTTCAATATTGAAGAAAGAAGAAATAAAACTCCATATATCTAAAAATTATACAAATGTATATGCGCGGGTTTCTTCAATTGAATTTTCTTTAATTAAATCTAAAATTAAAAGTAGTCATGAAATGATTTAAAACATTGTTTGATTTAAGGGCATAATTAAGCCCTAATCCATCGGTATAAAAGGAGTTAAATTCAGAAAACTGTGTATTCATAAAGGCAAAATCTAATCCAAAACGCTTCCCCTTATATCCAATGCCTGCAGTGATAGTTTTAGTAGCAAGATCGGCATCTTCAACTACAATATTAGATTCGTATAATGAAGAACGATAATTATACCCTAGCCTAACTCTCAAATTCTCATAAGCAAACTCACCTCCAATTTTAAATGTATGAGTTCCTTTTAAATATGATTTGAAATAACTATTTATGACATCACTATATAAAGGATCTGAATTAAAATCCACTCTTGTTGTAGCCATAGAGTTAAATTCATATTCTGCACCTATAAATCCATACTTACTAATTATACTGCTCAACCCAAATCCTGCTTTTAAAGGTGAAATCATATTGTATTCAAAATCTGAGCCAGGAATTGTTGCGGAATTATTAGTAGAATTTGTAAAATTTGCAATGTGCGTAATTGTATAATTTTCAGTTAGATTATAATAGGTAGGACTATGAAAAAATCCCGATACCCTTGCAAATTTATTCAATTTGACCAATCCACCAATTTTTAGATTAACTCCAGCGCCTGTGAATTTTGCTGTTTCATTAAATTGTTGTGAAATAAACTTTCCATAGAATCCATTTATTTTATTGTTTGAACCGCCTAAATCCTCTTCCTTAAAATAGGTGTTAAGTTCCATGTTAAATATTGGTATCCCCATAGATACTCCAATATAAGCCTTGTCGTGAATACTTCCTGCCCATGCAAAGGATAATTCATTGATTCCTCCTTTTATGTCTTTATAGCCAGATTGAATTACGGTCCCATTTGCGAAATCCTCTACTCTATTTCCATTTATTTTGTACAATACACCCGTACCCCAAGCAACTTTTTCTCTAGGGGCAAGGTTGTCATTAATTATTTGACCATTTTCAAGTGATTCCGAAAGAATCCTTGCATTATATTCAGAGTAGTTGTAATTCCCATTTTCCGCTGCAAAACTAATTCTTCTATTAAAGTTTGCTATTCTATTCAATGCAATAGCAAAATTTGAAGCGCGAAGCGAACCGCCATCACGTCTATTTGCGACTACAATACCTAGGTTATTAAATACAAAGTTTACTTTAGTGTCATCAAATAAAATCGAACTTCTTGTACCCCTATTATATTGTATGTATTCATTCCCTGTATTATTTACTTGTATTGAGGGTGTAAAACTCAATTCGGTTTTTGAAAACATACCTATTGTAGCAGGATTTGTGCTCAAAGTTGAAATATCGGGCCCCACGCTACCCATTACGCCTCCCGATCCTACAAATCGTGCCGTACCTTGAAGTGTATTGAGTCCTGAAATAGCACCTACATAGTCATATTGTCCTTCAACCGCCAATGAAGATATAATTAAAATAGATGATATTATTTTTTTCATGTGTATCATGTTTGAAGAAATATAAAGTTTAAAATCTGCCCGTTCGTCCTCTATTATTGCCATTAGATGGAGGAGCTGCAGGAGGTTGAGAATTTATGTTTTTGCCACCAAAACTACCTTGATTATTGTTGTTTGATGGAAAATTAGGCAAAGAAGAAGGTGAAGAATATCTATTAGATTCTCTAGATGAATTTGAAGGTGCTACTCCAAAACCTCCATTATTTGAAGAAGGCTGAGTTCTTGCAGGCGAAGGTCTATAGGTATCGTCTGACCTACTAAAACCTCTTGGAGTTTCTCTTCTTGGGGTTTGTGGTCTTGGCCTAAAATTATTATTGCCAAATCCATGGTTAAATGGTCTATGAAATCCAAAATTATTAAAATAGGGATTCATAAAATAAGGGCTGTAAAAGTTATATGGATTATAAAATGAATTGAATCCAAAGTTTCCATATGGATTATAAAAATTATTGAAATTATTGAAATTATTGAATCCGAATGGATCATAGAAACTATTCATCATCCATGGATCATAAAAATTATTAAATCCAAATCCCATATTCATGGTATAAGGATTCATGAACGCCATATTATTAAAGGGTTGATTGAAATACATTCTTCTCAATCGACTTGTATGGCCCAAATTTTGGTTGTTGTACCCATTATAATCATAGTCATAATTATCATATGGATCATAGCCAAATTCATCTTGCTGAGAAGCTGTGTTTACTTTTTCTCTTTTTGGCTCGGGAGCATCATAAACATCATCTTGTGCTTTTATTGATAAAGAACCTATACATAATAAAGCAAATAAAAATATTCTATTCATAATAATGAAGATTGAATTACGATTGTTTAGAATGTAAATTTACCAAAAATGTTTAATTTTTTCTAAAATTTAACATTTCTTTATTCTTTTCTTCTTTTCTGAGAAAATCAATAAGCTAAAAAACGTAATAAAACCGTTTATTATTAGGATGGTATTACCAAATAAAAACCATTCAGATTTTGTGCTAGTGTCAAAATCAAA
>JBEIDU010000052.1:0-13190 GCA_040383345.1 Chitinophagales bacterium
GCTACACAAACCGTTGTAAATCTATACAGTTATTTATATTTTATTGGGTTTTTACCTTTTTTCATTGTGCTTTTTTCTTTTTTTAAAATTAAAGATAAGTCACAATATGATAGACTCATGAAACCTCTTGCATTGTCAGTATTTTTTATTTCATTATTATTTTTTATTTCACAAATATTTTAAGGTAATAATCAGATGAAAAAGATGGTAGCCTTTTTGCAAAAACATACGTTAGAATTTCATTTTGAAGCCAAAACGTCTCGGAATGCTTTTACTCATCGCGATATTTACCTGCTTGAAATTAGCGATAATTATGGACGTTTGGGAGTAGGAGAAATATCTCCATTGCAAGGGCTCAGTCCAGAATATAATGATACTTTTGAAGAAAAATTAAAAGAAGTTACGTCTAACGTATCTCATTATTTAAAAAATCTAGACGAATTAGTGGATTATCCTTCTATTGTTTTTGGTTTAGAAACTGCTTGGTGGGCATATAAGCATTCTAGTGGAGTGTTTTTCGAAACAGATTTTACTACTAAGAAAAGAGCAATCCCAATTAATAGCCTCGTATGGATGGGTGATTTTGATTTTATGAAATCTCAAATCGATGCTATTTTAAAAAAAGATACAAAATGTATAAAGCTTAAAATTGGAGGAATAGATTTTGAAAAAGAATTGGAATTGTTGAAATATTTAAGACGTTTTCGAAGTGCAAAAACCCTTCAAATACGATTAGATGCAAACGGTGCGTATCATCCTGATGAAGTTAATGAAAAACTCAGCAAATTAATTCCTTTCGATATTCATTCTATTGAACAACCCATTGCCAAAGGACAATCAAATGTCATGCGAAAAATTGTAGAAAATTGCAAAATACCTATTGCTTTAGATGAAGAATTGATAGGTGTTACATCATACAAAGATCGTTACCAATTATTAAAAGAAATTAATCCAAGCTATATCGTTCTTAAACCTTCGCTTCATGGAGGATTTAGAGGCCTGGAGGAATGGATTTTTATAGCAAAACAATTAGGTATTCGTTGGTGGGTGACCTCTGCGCTTGAAAGTAATCTAGGGCTAAATGCAATTGCACAATGGGTAAGTCAATTTCCAGAGAGCTATGATTTTCCTCAAGGGTTGGGTACAGGTCAATTATATAAAAATAATTTGCCTTCTCGTTCTTATTTACAAGATTATTTTCTATACTTTGAAAATTAATTGAAATGATAGATAAACTTAATTTTATTTTTAAAGTCAATTATTTTTCATCCAGTCATGCAACTTTAATTTTTGTAATATCCGTTTTTTTGCATTATATATTTTGAAGAAAATAAAAATTGGATAAATAAAAAGTTGTTGAATTAAAAAAAAGTGTATTTTTGCACTCCCAAAAAATAAGTAAATTTAAATTATATAAATAAATAGTAATGGCAAATACAAGAAATGCAAAGAAAGCTGCAAGAAAAGCTGCCAAGAGAAGATTGCACAACAGATATTACGCAAAAACAACTCGTAATGCAATCAAAAAACTTGAGAATACTGAATCTAATTCAGAGCAACAAGAAAATCTTGGAAATGTAGTATCAATGATTGATAAATTAGCTAAAAGAAACATTATTCACAAGAATAAAGCTGCTAATTTGAAATCTAAATTGATGAAAAGAATTTTAGCTTCGGCATAATTTTTTTTATTATTTTTGTACGTAATTTTAAAAAAAAATATATTATGTCTAAAGGTACTTCTTGGATAATGTTTTTTGTAGCTACAATAGTATGTTTACTAATGTTAGTTTTTGTTCCACAATTTTTTTGGATTCCACTACCATTTGTTTTTACAGGATTGGCTCAGGCATTAGATGCAATCTAAAATAAAAAAGTAATCCATGTTCCCATGTGTTCATCAATAAATATAAATATATACACATGAAGATATATACCAAAACGGGCGATAATGGTTCCACCTCCCTTTTTGGCGGTGATAGGTTGATTAAATCCGATATTCGTGTGGAGGCCTATGGCACCGTTGATGAATTGAACAGTTATGTAGGATTACTAGCTGACAAACTAATTATGACAGAGTTTTCAGTTCATTTACAAAAAATCCAAAATATTTTATTTAATATAGGTTCTGTATTAGCTACAGTGGATGATCAATATAAATCTAAGCTTCCAGAATTAAAAAATAACTATTTAGTATTTCTGGAAGACCAAATTGACTTAATGCAGGAAAAATTGCCAGTTATGACACAATTTGTATTGCCAGGAGGTCACGAACATGTTTCATTGACACATGTAGTCAGAACAGTGTGCAGAAGAGCGGAGCGAGCTATCGTAAGGATTGAAAATTATGATCAAGATTTCAATATCAGATGGTCGGTTGTATATCTCAATCGATTGAGTGATTATTTTTTTGTGCTTTCAAGGTATTTGACACAATACTATGGTACAAAAGAAGTAAATTGGCAAAAAGATATAACATTTTAAAAATTATCATTAATCAAATAAAAAACAAATAATATGTATTGGACATTAGAATTAGCTTCATATTTAGAAGATGCTCCGTGGCCAGCAACTAGAGATGAATTGATAGATTATGCTATCCGTTCAGGGGCACCTATTACTGTAATCGAAAATTTACAACAAATGGAAGATGTGGAAGGAGAACAATTTGAAGGTATTGAGGATATCTGGCAAGATTATCCTACCCAGGAAGATTTCTACTTCAACGAAGACGAATATTAAAAATTAATTGATAAGCCTTTACTGAAATGTAGAGGCTTTTTTATTGATATTGGACGGTTTCAGGTTTTGAAATGTCCAAACTTTGAAAACGGAATGGAATAACCGAACTAATTACTATGCCTCTTTGATTTACATTGGATGTAGAGGGATAAAATCCGTACTGAATCTGTACCATATTGAAGATCATATTCTCATTTCTTAGCGCGACCCCCAATGTAGCACCAGAATATAGTTTACTATCAAAAATTGTTTGATTTTGATCCTTCATATTTGCTATTTCAAATAAAGTAAACAAATAGGTTCTAAATCCAATCAATGAAAAAGGTAAGTATAGATTGGATTGAATACTCATTGTCAATCGATCGTTTCCTTGAATGGCTATATTATTAAGTCCTCTAATACCATTGTTTTCACTAAAAGTTAGATATTTGGTAGCATCTTGGTTAAATCCTGCGGTATAGCGTGCATTGAAAAAATTTCGCAACCTTGTTTTACCCCAATGAAAAGTTTTTGATGCTAGCTGTGAATTGATATCAAGAACAGATTGATTATATAAATTATCTGCTACATATGTTCCAAATTTGGCACTTAAATTAAAATACGTTTCTTTAGAATTGTAAAATTGACCTAAAATACTTCCTCCATAATACCTTCTTGAAGAAAATTCAGTTTTTTCATATCCATAAAGGGCTGAAATAGAAAAGCCAATAGGTATATCTTCTGTCCTTCCAAACCCATTTAGAAGTCTTTCTTGAACAAATCGAATTTTGGAATAACCTATGCTACTAAGAACAAAATTATTGTTCCATAGAGTAGGATATTCTTTCAAATTTACATTGGGCCTATTAAAAAATGAATTTTGAGTAAAGCGTGTCCCAAATATTATGGAATTTAGGGTAGTTGATTTTCTAGATTTGAAAGGAATGGCATGACTTAGCCAAATATTACTTTCAATTTTTTGGAGATTTAACTGATCTGTTCCTTGATTTAATAAATTAATATCGAGATCTCTGTATGCAAAAGTAAGGCCACCTGCCCATCTCATATCTCTTCTGATAAATTGTCTTACAAATCCTAATCCCGTGGAGTTTTCATCTCTATAGTTCCTAGCAAATAGGTTCATATCTATAAAGCTTTTTTTGATAAAATTTGGAACAGTATAGGATACTCCTCCGCCCCATACTTGCTTCGCATCATGTTGAATATACCTTACGTCAGTCTCTATTTGATGTCCAAGACCTAAAAAGTTGTTATTACTTAATCTTAGACCAATATTATTGGTCGAATTTAAGGTGAAATCAAATCCATATGGAAATACATCTTGAAGATATATATACAACTCAATATGTCCATTTGTTTTAGCTACTGGAAAAAAACGTACATCATGAAAAATACCGGCGGTTCGAATAATACGAGCATTTTCCAAAGCTTTATATGCTGAAAAACTTTCTCCTTTCTTGAATAGTAAGTATCTATTCGTTATGATTTTATTTTTAGTATTTGTATGAAGTTTGGTTGAAAGAAAGTTTTCTAGTTTGCTACTTTTTTGAAATGTATCATATATATTTTCTCCAAAAACATTAAATTTTTGATAAATTATACTATCAATAATCATGTCCTCAAAAGGCATGAGTTCATCTATCTTTTTTTTAAATTCTACTTCTTCATTGTAATTACTGCTCGCATAAATATTTCTAAACAATAAATTATGAATTTCGGATGTAATAACATTTTTATTTAATGCTTCTTTTGTTTTTATACTTGAAAGACTATCCTTTTTGTCTAGTTTTTTAAGCTGATTATCATCGTTTTGAGAATAAAAACTCATGAACTGAACTTGGATAAAAAGAAATAAAATATACTTTTTAAAATACATTAAAATTTGTGTTTAATAGCATCCAAAATTAGCGATAAAAATGAATTGATTTGATAAAAAAATGTGATTTATGTTTTTTTATACAAATTGACAATCTTTTTCGCTCGATAAATCAATTTTTTATACTTTTGCTCATTAAGAAAAAAAAATATTTTTATGAATTTTCAAAAATTGGATAAAATCTTTGGCTGGTTAGTATTTTTTATAGCATTGACCACCTATACGATTACAATGGAGAAGACGGGAAGTCTATGGGATTGTGGCGAATTTTTAAGTTGTACATATAAATTACAGGTGGCGCACCCTCCTGGAGCACCATTTTTTATGCTTGTAGGTAAAATTTTCTCTCTTTTTGCAATGGGAGATATTACAAAAGTTGCAATGGCTATAAATTTTTTAAGTGCTTTAAGTACCGCCTTTTGTAGTTTATTCTTTTTTTGGAGTAGTACCATCATTTTGCGTTGGACATTTGTAAAAGGTGAAGAAATTTCAAAATCATTATCTGTATTGATTTTAGGGGCTTCATTTTTAGCTGCTATGGCAGCTACATTTTTGGATTCAATGTGGTTCAATGCCTTGGAAGGAGAGGTGTATGCTTTTTCTGTTTTCTTCATGGCATTCAACGTTTGGGCTATATTGAAATGGAAAGAAGATTCTAGCAAAAAACGCGATATGTGGCTTTTATTAATAGCACTATTGACAGGTATGAGTATTGGGGTGCATTTACTTTCTTTACTTGTTTTCCCTATGATTGGCTTGGTAATTTATTTAGATAAATTCAAGTTTTCATGGTTGGGGGTTCTATTGTCTTTTATAGTATCCCTTTTTATGATAGTATTTGTAATGAACTTTGTATTAGTAAAAACACCAGATTTCTTAGGTTCTTTAGATTTATTGTTTGTAAATACATTGGGCTTGCCTTTCTATTCGGGGGCTATTTTTGGAATTTTAATGATTATTGTTTTATTTTATATTTTAATTAGAAAATCAGCAGATAATCCAACTTTTCTTAAATGGAATGAATCCAAATTTAAGTTTTCATTAAATACGATTGTCTTGTTTTTTGCATTTATTTATTTAGGATTTACGAGTTATTTTATGGTAGTAATTCGTGCTAATGCCAATACACCCATAAATATGAATGTTCCTAATAATTTTAAAACATTGAAATCCTACATAGCTCGTGAGCAATATGGGGAGCGTCCATTGTTTAGTGGGCCTAGCTATTCTGATGTATATGAAATTGTTGATTTTAAAACATTGAGTACTAATTATGAAAAAAATGAAACAACGGGAAAGTATCAAGAGGTAGGAGAAAATAGATCTTATGTATATGATCCCAAAGTAAAGAAAATTTTTCCTAGATTGGGGCATGAAGGTGAAGATAAAAAACAATTCTATAGAATGTGGCTTTCTCCATCTTTTGATGTTGTGGATAGAGCTTCAGGTGAGGTAATTCAAAATTTTCCAGCAGGAAATGGAAGTGCTGAGCAAGCTGAGCAGTTTGCCCAACAAAAAAATACGACAGCACAACCTGGACAATTTGTAGTGAAAGATCATGTGACCTTGATGGATAATATTAAATTCTTTATAAATTATCAATGTGGTTTTATGTATTTTAGATATTTTTTCTGGAATTTTGCAGGTAGAACGGATGATTTGCAAGGACATGGAGCCAATGAAAAAGGTCGTTGGATTACTGGAATTGGCTTTGTAGATAATTTATTAGGCGATTTTTGGGGAAATGCAAAGCTTGATATGGCTGGACGTCCTGATGTATTAACCCAAAATAAAGGATATAATGTTTTTTATATGATTCCATTATTACTTTGTTTGTTGGGATTATATTACAATTATAAAACAAATAAGGAAGTATTTGGCATTTTATTGATGTTGTTTTTTGCAACGGGTATTATGCAAATTTTATTTCACAATCAACCTCCAATTGAACCTAGAGAAAGAGATTATGTAACTGCACCATCTTTTTGGGCTTTTACATTATGGATGCCATTTGGAGCTTTTTACATTTATAGTTTGCTTAAAGATGCTCTAAAAGGATCAGCAGTATATGTAGCATTGTTGCTATTAGCAGCAGCGCCATTTTTGATGGGATCTAGAGGATGGGATGATCATAATAGAGGCAATAGAACTTCTACATTGGCCTTTGCTAAAAATGTCTTAAATTCTTGTCCTCAAAATGCTATTTTGTTTGCCTATGGTGATAATGATACTTATCCATTATGGTATGCACAAGAAATTGAGGGTATTCGAACGGATGTTAGAGTTGTGAATACTAGTTTGATTGAAGCGGCACCCTATATTTCTCAATTGTATTTGCCTATGAATGATAGTAAAGCATTTGATATTTCTATTCCATATGAAAAAATTCAAGGTGAAAAGAGACAAATGGTTCGTTTCAATAGTACACCACTGGCTAATGATACACTTAGTCTTGATCAAATTGTAGATTTTGTATTGAGCGATGATCCCAATACAAAAGTAACTTATAATAATGGGCAAAGTGAAAATTTCTTGCCTACCCAGCATGCATATATTGAAATTGACAAGACTAGAGCTGTTAAAAGTGGTTTGGTATCGGCCCAAGAAGCTGCTTCTATGCCAAGTAGAATTAGTATAGAATTGCCTTCTCAATTGAGCAAAGGTGCTTTATTGCAATTACATTTAATAGCTCACAATATGTATGAAAGACCTGTATGTTTTGCATTGAATTCGGGTCCTTCTGCAGAAATTGGTATAAAACCTTATTTGCAAAATGAAGGTATGATTTATAAATTTACTCCAGCTGCAAAAGTTACCATACCAGGATTAGATGCTATGAATGTAGACAAAACATATCAAATTGTCAAAAATTTTGATTATGGTAAAATTAAAGAGGGTATATATATAGATGAGAATACCTATAAAAGTTATTCAAATTTTAAACAAACTATCGCTTCCCTTGCTTTGCAATTTGCAGTTTTGGGTAAAAATGATACGGCAAGTAAATTATTGACAGATTTGTATATAAACATACCGGTAAAAGCTATTCCTCTTGATAATTCTGATATGCTTGCATTACAGGCAGCTATTTTTGCAAATGATAAGAAAAATATTGATTTCTTGAAAGAAGGATTATTCAAAAATGCTTCTTCTATTTTGGATTGGTTGACAAATGATAAGAATATTAAAGCAATTTCACCCTATCAAGAAGAAATTAGAAATAATTTTTCTATGCTCAACTCTTTAAAAGAAATGTTGGGAAGAACTAATGATCAGGCTTTTATTGCCAAAGTAGATAAAAAAATGAAAGAAATTGAGGTTAAATTACAATCAAAATTCTAGATTATATTTAATTTTCTAAAAACTAATCAAAGAGAACACTTCGGTGTTCTCTTGTTTTATGAAGTATTTTCAAAGATGTGCGTTGAATTTTATTTGTATTTTACTACTTTTTGAGTTAAATTAAAAAAATTAATGAAAATGTCGTATAAAATTAAAAGTCATCAGGAATATATAGACGCTTATAGGCAAAGTAAAGAAAATCCCGAGATCTTTTGGGATGAAGTTGCTTCTAATTTTCAATGGAGAAAGAAGTGGAAAAAAACCTTGGAGTGGAATTTTAATGAGCCTAATGTAAATTGGTTTCTGGGTGGTAAATTAAATATTACAGAAAATTGCTTAGATAGACATTTGAAAAAAAATGGCGATAAAGTTGCCTTAATTTGGGAAGCAAATGATATAAAGGAAGCTTCTAGAAAATTTACGTATCGCCAATTGTATCATGAAGTTTGTAAGATGGCCAATGTTCTTAAAAATATGGGCGTTAAGAAAGGGGATAGAGTTTGTATATATCTACCTATGATCCCAGAATTAACATTTGCCGTATTGGCATGTGCTCGAATTGGTGCTATTCATAGCGTTGTATTTGCAGGCTTTTCTGCAAGTGCAATTTCTGATAGATTGATTGATGCTGAAGCAACTTTTATTATTACGTCTGATGGGATGAATCGAGGCCCAAAAGCTATAGCTATCAAAGAAACTGTAGATATCGCATCCGAAAATATTGATAATATAAATAAGATTCTCGTAATAAATCGCTTAAATATATCACCAAGTATGAAGTCCGGAAGAGATTTTTGGTATCATGAATTGGTAAAAGGCGTCTCAAATGAATGCGAATCAGAAGAAATGGATAGCGAAGATATGTTGTTCATTTTATATACATCGGGAAGTACAGGTAAGCCAAAAGGGGTAGTTCATACTTGTGGCGGATACATGGTGTATAGTGCGTATACATTTGCCAATGTATTTCAATATGAAGCGGATGAAATTTTTTGGTGTACAGCCGATATAGGATGGGTTACAGGGCATAGTTATATTATATACGGACCATTAGCTAATGGCGCTACAACATTGATGTTTGAAGGAATCCCTACATATCCAGATGTAGATAGATTCTGGGCCGTGGTAGATAAGCACAAAGTGAATACTTTTTATACAGCGCCTACGGCTATTCGTAGTTTGATGGCGTTTGGTACGGAGCCAATTTCAAAATATGATTTGAGTAGTTTGAAAAAGTTAGGCAGTGTGGGAGAACCTATCAATGAAGAAGCATATCACTGGTTCCAAGAGCATGTAGGAAAAGGAAATTGTCCTTTGGTAGATACCTGGTGGCAAACAGAGACAGGAGGAATTTTAATCACTACTTTGGCAGGAGTTAACGAGTCAAAACCTAGTTATGCTGGTTATCCACTTCCTGGAGTTTTTCCTTGTTTGGTGACCCCAGAAGGATTACCCATTGAGGGAAATGATGTCGAGGGATATTTATGTATAGATTTTCCATGGCCATCTATTCTGAGAACAACATATGGTGATCATGAACGATGCAGAATTAATTATTTTGCTGCATATCAAAATAAGTATTTTACAGGTGATGGTGCTTATAGAGATCCCAATGGATTGTATAGAATTATAGGAAGGGTAGACGATGTGATTAATGTTTCTGGACATCGTTTTGGAACAGCAGAAATAGAAAATGCAATAGATGAAAATGAAGCGGTAATAGAATGCGCCGTAGTAGGATATCCGCATGATATCAAAGGTCAAGGAATTTATGCGTTTGTAATTCTAGAAAGTCAATACGAGGCTTCAGAAGAAATTCGAAAATCTATCATCGAAACAGTATTGGAACTAATTGGCCCTATTGCTAAGCCTGATAAAATTCAATTTGTATCAGGATTGCCAAAAACACGAAGTGGAAAAATTATGCGAAGAATACTACGTAAAATAGCCGAAGGCGATACTTCAAATATCGGCGATATAACCACACTTATAGATCCCTTAGTGGTAGAAAAAATCAAACAGGGAATACTATAGTTTTGTTTAGAGTAATTATTTATAAGTTTATGATATAGTTTTTTTTAATATCCTTATATTTGTAGGCTAATTTAACGCTGATTGGATATAGAAAATAATAATGCTTTATTACCATTGCCATATGTAGAACAAGATATCTACAAATGGGGTTTATATCAATTGTCGCTTCATAAAGATGAATTCTTAAATGAAGTGGTAGAATCTGTTATTGAAAAAATCAAATTCCAATATCCTACCACAAAAGCTTTGTATGAGGAATTAGCTAGTGCCTTATATCAAGAGCGTATTAGGTTGTCTACTAGCAGATGGAAATCAGATCCAAAAGATGATAAAGATTTTTGGAATAATATTAAAGTTGCTTTAATCAAAATTAAAAAGAATAAAAATTGGGAACAAGAGGAAGAAAAAAACATCCATTCTATTCTCAAAAAAATTCTATATCGATATGCATATGAGATTGTAGGAAATTTCAATCCTTCAGTATTTTCTTCTGTACAGAAAATACTGCCTTATATCTTCTCTTTTTTCTTAAAAAGTAAAGTAAGTAATAGTCAAAAATCATTTTGGAGTTTGAAAAAACCCTTTTATGACAAGTTTAAGATTACGGGTGATTTTAATTTGATACGTGAATTATCAAAAATTGGTAGTGTAATTATAGTGCCTACTCATTCTAGCAATGTAGATTCTCCAATTATTGGATGGGCATTGAATGCTATAGGACTTGAAGCCGTAACCTATGGGGCAGGCGTCAATTTGTTTGGAACACAACCATTTTCATATCTAATGGGTAATCTAGGCGCATATAAAATTGACCGAAGAAAAAAGAATAAAATTTATCTTGAAATACTCAAAAATTATTCTCAAACTGCCATTCAGCGAAATACACCAAGTCTTTTTTATCCTGGTGGCACGCGAAGTAGAAGTGGTTCTATTGAAAATAAATTGAAATTGGGACTTCTAAGCACAGCAGTAGAAGCCCAACAGAACAATTTTTTGAACAATGGCAAAAAGATTTTTGTCATTCCTGTCGTACTGAATTATCATTTCAATATTGAAGCTACATCACTTATTAATCAACATTTAAAAGAATTGGGAAAAGAAAAATATGTTTCCGAAAATTTTGAATACTCTACTACTTATAAATTGTTGCGAACCTTTAAACAATTGATGAGCTCCAATTCAGAATTGATTGTATCGTTTGGTCATCCAATGGATGTTATTGGACATAGAGTTAATAATTTGGGGGAAAGTGTCAGTCCTTATGGTACTAATTTTGATATAAAAGGTTATTTTGAGATAGAAAACAAAATTGTATTTGATGAACAGCGAAATTTTGAGTATACCAAAATTTTAGGCGATAAAATCGTAGCTAGCTATTATCAAAACAATACAGTATTGACTTCAAATATTGTATCGTTTGTTATGTTTGAATTGACGCAGCAAAAACACAAGAATCTCAATTTATTTGAATTATTACTTTTGCCAAAAGAAGATAGAACTACTGATTATGGTGTTTTTATGGATTCTGCCAAAAAAGTGAAAGCTAGAATTATGGAGCTTTATTCAGAAGGAAAAATAAATATTTCTGATAAAATTGAGTCTTCACTTGAAGAAATTTTAGCGCATGCGCTTGATAATATCAGCTTACTCAATTCAAAAAAAATTATTTATTTAGATTCGGATGGCAATTTAAATAGCGAAGACCTTAGATTATTGCTTTTTTATCACAATAGATTAAAAGGATACGGACTTGAAAAATATATATAATATCAATAAGCCTATCGGAATACTTGGGGTAGGCAGTTTTGGGACGGTTTTGGCCAATATTATCGCCGAAAACTATAACGTGCTTGTATATGCAAGAAAATCTAATTCCCTTAATGATATCAATCAGTTAAAATCGCACAGAGGTATTCATATTCATCCCAATGTGACCGCTACTGATGATATTGGCTATATCGCGCGTCAGTGTGATATAATATTTCCAGTGGTGCCATCGTATGCTTTTCGTGCTGTAATAAAAGAAATAGAACCATTCTTGACCTCAAATCATATTTTGATTCACGGCACCAAAGGATTTGATGTGATCAAAGATATAGACAATCCCGAAGAAAAAATATATCCATCTGATATTTTAACCATGAGTGAATTGATTGTAAATCAGACGCCAGTGTATCGAGTAGGATGTATGTCGGGGCCTAATTTGTCTAAAGAAATAGCCTCGCATCAGCCAGCCGCTACCGTAGTGGCTAGCAAGTTCAAGGAAGTGATACAAATAGGAACGCAAGTGCTACATAATGATCGTTTTCAGGTTTTTGGAAGCTACGATATTAAGGGAATTGAGTTAGCAGGAATTTTTAAAAATTATATAGCCATAGCCGCAGGAGCTAGTTCGGGATTAGGATTGGGCGAAAATGTCAAAGCACTTCTTATCACTAGAGGCATTGCTGAAATGATAGAAATAGGTAAGTTCCTCAATGTAGATGCAAAATCGTTCTTAGGATTGGCGGGAATAGGAGACCTAGTAGCCACTTGCAACAGTCCATTAAGTCGAAATTATACCGTTGGCTACCGTATAGCAAAAGGTGAAAAATTGGAAGATGTAATAGCCTCTATGAATGAAGCCGCCGAAGGGATAAACACCGTCAAAGTTATCAAAAATCTCTCTGAAACAATGAATATATCAGCACCCTTGGTGCAGATTATACATAAAGTAATCTTTGAAAATTACCCTTTGGAACAAGGTATCAAAATATTGATGCGCCTCAATGCAGGCTTTGATGTGAGTTTTTAGAATTTAAGAATGATTTGTAATTCATGGCCTCTGCTTTGGATTCAAATTCTTTAGAAAAATATAATTTTCCACGATTAGTATACTTTTGATGAATTGCCATAGCTGCTATTGTGTCTAACGATTCGATTTTCCAAATTATTTGTTTGTCCAATATAAAATCTGTCAAAGCATGATGAATAAAGAATGTAGGTATAAAACATAGTATATGGTTGTCAAAACAAAAAAAGACTTACACAATGTAAGTCTTTTTGTACCCCAGGCGGGACTTGAACCCGCACGGACATTACTGCCCACAGGATTTTAAGTCCTGCGTGTCTACCAATTTCACCACCAGGGTAAATTTACCTAGTGATAGATAAATTGGTGGAGCGAAAGACGAGACTCGAACTCGCGACCCCAACC
>JBEIDU010000053.1:0-12674 GCA_040383345.1 Chitinophagales bacterium
AATGCAAATAGCAGAGCAATTGGGTTTAACTTTCACCAACGAAAAAGAAAAAACAGATGGAACATTTGCACCAATAGACATCATAGATTACATTTACGCTGTTTTACATTCTCCAGCTTACCGAGAGAAATACAAAGAGTTTTTAAAGATAGATTTCCCTAGAGTGCCTTATCCGAAAGATGTCGATACTTTTTGGAAGCTTGTGAAGCTGGGAGGAGAGATTAGAGAGATTCATCTATTGGAAAGTCCTGTTGTAGAGAAGTATATTACTCAGTACCCTATAGATGGAGATAATACTGTCGTCAAGCCAAGATATGAAAATGGTAAGGTTTATATCAATGCTACTCAATACTTTGACAAAGTGCCACAAGTAGCCTGGGATTTCTTTATAGGCGGGTATCAACCAGCCCAAAAATGGCTCAAAGACCGAAAAGACCGAAAACTAGAGTTTGATGATATTCTGCATTATCAGAAAATAATTGTAGCTTTGAGTGAAACGGATCGTCTGATGAAAGAGATTGATGAAGTCGAAATCTAATTTTTTATGAAAATTGTGGAAAATACATAGTCGTAAGTTATTGAATATTAATTAATTACATTCTGAATCTACCGAGTTTTAGATGTAGTAGTCAGATATCAATAGTTTCACTTAATCATATGGTAATCAGAGATTTATATAAATTGCTTTTATTAGATGATTCAAATGGTATTTGAGTATTAAAGTAAATACCATTAAAACTTAGAGGTTATATTTAACTTTATAAAAAAAATGCTTTTGTAAAAGAAACAAAGGAATTATCAAATAAACCTCTTTGATTTAACAAGCTCAGGATTAATTAAAGCATTAGTAGTTTTTTCATTTTAAACTTTTCAACACAACAAAATAACAAGTTTTTTGTTAAAAAATATTATTTTTACACTTCTTAATTGTGTAAAATTAAAAAAATATGTCAAGTAAAATAAATATTGAAAAAATTGTTTATGATTCATCTGAGGAACATATGGGGACTTTAGGAATTAATTATTTGCAAAACTTTTTAGATAGTGGGATACTTTCCAAAACTGTTCTCGTCTTAACAGATAAGCGACTGTATCAAAAAGGTGAATCTTACGAAAAAAATAACAAAAATGGTTATAACAAAGTGAATACTCAAAAAGTAGTAGACTTAAAAGATATAACAGGAACATCTTTTTTTGAATTTGATCCTTTTATTATAAAAATTTCAGCTATAGCTTTAATCATTTTTGGTATAATATTTTTTTTTCTTGGGGAAAGTGAAGGTGCGTTTTTTGGAATTGCAGGTTCAATTTTTAGCTTTATTTTATACAAAATTAGCTTAAAACGTTTTTTTGTAGTGGAGTATGCTGGAGGGGCTATATATACTGATAGTAGTTTGTATGATGAAGCTGAAATAAATGAATTTCAAAAGTTGATATCAAATCTAAAAGATTCCCATTTTAAAAATGTCTCAAAATCAAATAATCAAAATGAAAAAGATTTAAACAATGTATCTGGAATAAATGTCAAATCTAAAGAAGACAGATTAATCGAGTTGAATGCATTGTATGAAAAGCAATTAATTTCTAACGATGAATATAATGAATTGAAAAAAAATATAATTTTAGGTAACTAGAATTTGATTAACTTAATAATAAAGATGTTATAAAAATATGAACGAACTTTTAAAAAATTTTGAACCAAAAAAATTATGGTTACTAAGAATTTATGTTAAATTTTTGGAAGGCATATCTTCCTTAATTTTAGTTTTCTATTGCGGAGCATCAATTTATTTAATGTTTAAAGAAAGCAACTCCTTTATTAATATAATAATGGGGGCTACAGGAATATATATTGTAATTGTCGCTGTTACAATTTTAATATTAGCACAAGTTATTAATTTATTTATTGGTATTCATGATAATGTTGATGATATTAGAAAGAAACAATTAGACTCTAACTTTAAACATTCAGAAGAAGATGAAAAATTAAAGTTAAGAAATGATCAAATAAACTCTATCTACATTATTTGTTTAATTGTCTTGTCAATAATTTTTATTTTTATTAACTTTAATGTTACTAATAGTCAAGAAGCTATACCAGAGAATAAACCTAATTTAGATTATTCTCAATTAGTAACAATCTTAAAAAAACAACTAGAACCTGCTGATGGCGATAAAATTGAAGAATCCGATGAATATGTTTCTTGGGAATGTGCAAATTATTCTTGGGATCGGAATGAACTTCTAATAAAAGATATAGATAATGATGGTTTGATAGACTATACCATTGAGGTTCATTTTGAAGCTGGATGCGCAATGCCTATTGTAGAAAATTACAGATATACTTTATTTGGATCAAAACAATATAAATTTATAAAGACTCACTACTTATCTAATAACGGAGAATGGGTTGCAACTAACCTCCGCTAAAACTATTTGTACCTTTAATTTCAAGCCATTTCTTATCGGCTTTATTAACGTTACCATAGTATTTAGTCAATTCTTTACATCTTCTTGTTGTATATTGTAAATGAACTGCGTTCCTGCTGATATAATGACAATGGGGATTGAAGACTATTCTGAATTTTTAAATCAACGTAGAATGTTAATGACTCAAAAAATCAAGGCGTTTTACTTTAGTTTATAAGTACAAAACCTCGGAAGATCTTTTAACTATGTTACCGAGAAAATTAACAGGTGACAAGATGTGATTCATTAACTTCATTTAGCTGATTATACTGAAAATACTGAGGTTTTTATAAAAATAATGTTTTTCAAGGACTAAATAATGTTTAATGTCCCCGTTTGTTATCCATGTATTTTTTGAAAATTTTAGGTTAATCAAGGTTTGTATACCTTTTCAACCATAAAAACTTACCTGCTATGCCAGAATTTTCTAAATCAATTGAAGTGCTTTGATTGAATGCAACTAATGCACATGGTAAAGGAGAAGATGCTAATGCAGTACCATCTTTTTCACAAAATTTGGGTCTTCCTTTAATGAAAAGTATGCCTTTTGCGTACCTAAATACTATATCCTGATATTGCTTACTATCTGTTTTAACATAAACCAAAGCAATGCAATTTTCGTACTCCGCACAACGCAATAACCATTCGTGAGAGTCTCGCCCTAATGGATTGCAGAATATCCTGCCACTTCCTTTCCAGTCCTTATCTAAAGCATTTTCTTTAATAGTGATATGTCTTTTAGCGGTAGCCCAAGGTCTTACATCTGGGGCTAATACATCTACATCAAAAGGGGGTAATTTTTCGATGATATATTTTGGTGTAATTAATTGTCCCATATTAATCGATATCTAATTCATCCGCTCTTATTATATCGTTCTCTTCCGAGAAATTAATCTTTAAATAGATAAGTAACTTGCCAAATTGTTCAGTCGTAAGTCTAAATATCTTTTTATTGTTTTTATTGATTGGCACCAATTCAACCCATCCTTTATGTTCATCTCCATTTTCTAGATAATCATTAATATCATCTTTATTTAATCGGATAGCAAAATCATTGGTTGGTATAATCTCCTTAATAACAAGAGTATTATCGTTAACTTGATTCTCAGCAAATTCAATCAATTGTTTTTTTTTAATTGTGTATGATTCCATAGCGTTTTTATTATAAATAGTATTAAAAACACTAAAAGATCTTTTTCAGCTAAATTTCTTTATCAACTGTACTATCAATATATCTAGAAAGCATATAGTAGTCGTGTTTTAGGTTTTTAAAAATAATGTTAGATATCTCTCTTTCCTTTAAGTTAGAATCAGATAATTTCTTGATTAATGTTAGTAAATCAATAATTGGTGTATCTAAAAAGCGATTAGGTTGAAGTTTTAAATTCAAATAATTGTAACAATAGCGAAATAAGTCACTAACTACTTTGAAATAGTTATTATAAAGTTCAAATCCAAAAGGTGTTAAATGGGTAGAATCAATTCTGTTATACCAGTAACTAAGAAACAGATGTTTTCTAAAGTCTATTTCATCAAGAAAGTCGTCATCATAAATTTTAACAACATCTTCAAAGTAAATAAAACCCTGAATATTACAAGTTCCAACATTACTTCTAACCCAATCTTGATCATTATTAGATTGAATAATCTCATTACCAAGGTTAACCTTTGAATCTGAAATAATAGAAGATTCTTCAACAGAAATAATATTATTCTGTACCTGTTCATTAATAACTTCTTCAACAGTTACTTGGCTACTTCTATTTGTATTACTTTTATCTATATTACTTCTATCTTTATTACTTTTATTTGTATTAGTAGTATCTGTATTACCAACCCTTTTATCAGTGGTGGTTTTACGTGTCTGATTTTGCGTACCTGATTTTACGGGGTTGGTATTCCGTCTTTGATTTACCGCTTCTGATTTAATCTGATCTCTTTCTTCATCAGTCAATGATGGGTCGTTAATTATCGTATACCTCCAAGCCCATTTACCGTTGTTTATAGGTTCACTTTTAATGAAGCCAGCGTCCACCAACTCTTGCCACGCTTTATTAAAAGATTTTTCACCGAGCTTTGAACTACGTTGTTCCGTTTCTTTATGGATGGCGAAATCGTGGTAACTTAATAACTTAACCATTATGCCAATTGCACTAACGGATAATTTGCTTTTAACTACCAATTCATTGCTTACTTTTGTAAATCCTTTACATTCTTTTTTGAATACCGATTTTGGGTTCATATTATTTTTATTTAAAATTTTAATTCTAATAATAAGAAAAATAAATCAAAAAACCAAACAAGTGTATGATTTACAATTAGTTATATTTTATTTAAAGGGTTAAAAAAAATATAGAATAATATTATTATATTGATTATCAAATAGAGTAATTAAAGAAAAAAACATCAAATATTTTTTTAATTTAAATCCCATTTTTTGGAATTAAATTTTTTCCAAAAAATTTTTTGAATGACCTCTTTTAAAAAATAACATGGGTCGACTTTTTATTGATAAAACAATATAGAACGTATTAGACATGGTGTTATAGCCCTGGCTCCCTCCCCATATAACGATTTGGATACGGCTAGGGGAAGGGACTAGGGGGCGGTCAACCAATAATGAAAACAGTTATATAAAAATTAATATTTAAATTGGTTGTGTTAAGAGCCGTTTATAAAAAATAGAGTATACTTAAGAATGGTACACAAAAACTCTCCAAAATAGTTGCAAATTAAATAAAAATAGGGTACTTTTGCTATCACTTATAAAATGGTACAAAACATGAAAATATTTTATTCCAGAGTGAGCTCAGATGATGGTTCCCAGAATCCCGAAAGGCAACTTCAAAACTTGAAGAAGTTCGATTATGTGTTTACCGATATGTGTTCAGGAAGCATTCCATTGTTTGAACGACCAAAGGGTTCCCAAATCAAAAAGCTTATTGATGATAATAAACTAACGCACTTGGAGATACACTCAATTTGCCGCTTGGGGCGTTCAACCCTTGATGTTTTGACAGTTTGGGAGGATATAACCAAAAGAGGCATTACCATTACCTGCAGAAACCCAAACCTGAGAAACATAGATGAGACTGGCAAGGTGGACAAGTTCAGTGAGCTTATGATGTCCATATTAAGTACAATGAGCCAATTTGAACGAAACCTAATTAAAGAACGACAAATGGAGGGCATAAGAATCAGAAAAGAAAAAGGTCTTTACAGCGGTAGATGCGTTGGTACCATTGATACACCCGAAAGATTACTGCAAAAAGAGAGATCAAAACTGATACTTAAGTACATTGATCGGGGTTATCCAGTTAGAGAGATAGCAAAGATTATACCCTGCTCCAAAACAACAATTACCAAGGTTCGCAAAGCTAATGCTGAACTTAAGGGTACACCTATTAAATAATATCGATACCAATTGAAGTGATTTCGGGGTCATATGATCTTGAGAATCTGTCGATGCTTTTTTGCTTTTTCATATGAATACTCCATACATGGTTGGGTTTAAACACAGATCCACGTGGCGTTAGGTGGTTATTTTCGTTCATCCATTGAGATATCTTAATATAGCTGTTACCTTGTTTATGCATTGAATCTATGGTATCAAATAAAAATTGTTGATACTCACTATATGGTGCTTGCCATAAAGTTGCGGAATAATATTCGACTGATAATGTCAGATAATATTGATTTTTTTTAATATCTTTGTCGCTAATATAAAGATCATTGGAACTAAAAGTATCACGGTAGAATAAAATTAGTTATGAATTACGAAAATTTTTGGAAATACTTCAATGTCTCAATTAAGATTTTTGGAGGTGTATTCTTATTTTTTATCTTATTATTTTTATCTATTTCAATGGGCTGGCTTGGCGAACTTCCCTCAATTGAAGAAATAAAAAATCCTAAAAAAGTTATTTCAACACAAATTATTTCAGAAGATTTAGAGCTTTTAGGAAAGTATTATTATGAAAATAGAACGGAGTTAAGCTATTCAAATATCCCAAAACATACAATAGATGCATTGATAGCTACTGAAGACTCTCGATTTTATGAGCACAGCGGAATTGATGCTTGGGGTATGACTACAGCTGTTTTTAGGACTTTTTTGCTAGGAAAAAAATCTGGTGCTAGTACAATTACACAGCAGCTAGCAAAAAATTTATTTCACAATAGTGAAAGAGCTAATATTTTTACGCGTTTGTTTCAAAAAGCTAAAGAATGGTATATTGCTATAAAGCTTGAAAGCAATTTCTCTAAACAAGAAATTATAGCATTGTATCTCAATACAGTTCCGTTTTTACATAATTCTTTTGGGATAAAAGAAGCCGCCAAAACATACTTTAATAAAGAAGTAAAAGACTTGAAAACTGAGGAAAGTGCTGTATTAGTTGGTATGTTGAAAGGCCCAGGATTATATAACCCAAAAACTAATCCTGAGAATGCTTTAAACAGACGTAATGTAGTGCTAGGCCAAATGTTAAAAGAGAATTATTTAAGCCAGAAAGATTATGAGAAGCTAATAAAAATTCCTCTTACAATTGATTATCATTTAACTTCACATAATACTGGACTAGCTCCCTATTTAAGAGAACAAATTCGAATAGAACTTGAAGACTTATTATCCGATGTAACAAAAGCAGATGGAACACCTTATAATATTTACACCGATGGATTAAAAATCTTTACAACTATCAATTCTTCCATGCAAGAATATGCGGAAGAAGCAATGAAAGAACATATGCCCTATCTTCAAAATGCATTTAATAGAGAATGGAAAGGTCGCGAACCCTACAAATTTGGTGCAAAAGCAAACCCAAATCTAATTTTAGATGCTGTAAAAGAGACAGGCTACTATAAAAGCTTGAAAGAAAATGGGCTCGATCATAATGAAATTATGAAGGAATTGGAGAAAAAGCAATCTATGCGAATTTTTACATGGCAAGGAGATCGCGATACACTAATGAGTGTAATTGACTCCATTAAATATTACAAAAAAATACTTCAAGTAGGATTGTGTGCTATAGACCCTACAAATGGTAAAATTAAAGCATGGGTAGGGGGAACAAACTTCGAGCATTTTAAATTGGATCACGTAAGAACGAGTACAAAAAGACAAGTAGGATCTACAATAAAGCCTTTTTTATATGCCGTTGCGTTAGAAAATGGAGCGACTCCTTGCTCTGAAATTCCATATGAGAAGCCTTTCATTCCAGGTTTTGAGAGCTGGGATCCAAAAGGAAGTAAATTCTTCTCAGATGGAGAACTTGTAAAATTAAAAGATGGGTTACAAGTTTCAGATAATAGAATTGCAGCTCAACTAATTAAAAAATATGGCACTGGGAGCTTGATAGATATGGCAAGAAATTTAGGAGCCAAAGGGGAGTTTGAAGAAGTCCCATCTATTGCTCTTGGAACAACGGATGTAGCAGTAATTGATATGGTAGGCGCATATACTCCTTTTATGAACAAAGGAATATATAGCAAACCTTATTATATTGAAAGAATTGAAGATGCCAATGGCCATATAATTTATCAATCAAAAAGAGAATCTAGAGAGGTTTTAGGAGAAAGAACCTCTCAATTGATGAATTTAATGATGCAAAATGTAACTACAGGAAATGGAACCGCATCTAGGCTACGAGGACAGTATGGATTAAAAATGGAAATAGCTGGAAAAACTGGAACAACACAAAGCAATTCCGATGGATGGTTTATTGGAAGTACCCCTACGCTTCTTTGTGCCGTATGGGTTGGGGCAGATGATCCATCTATTTCTTTTTCAAGTACATCTTTGGGACAAGGTGCAAGCAGTGCGCTTCCAATTTGGGCTAAGTTTATTCATAAATCGTATACAAATAATAGCTTAAAACTAAACAGCAGGAAAACATTCATGTCTGAACAGGACAGCGTGTATATTAAAGAATTCAACTGTATTGATGAGCTAAGGCCTTTTTCAGATTCAAATACTATTATACAAGAAAATACGGATTAAATTTTCAAAAAATCCCCTCAAACTTATTTTAATTTAATAAAATAAAGGAGAGTCTTTTATTGATTCAAAAGAGAAAGAACCAGATCCATAGAACTCCCCATCCGCTTCTAAGTATAAAACATCTTGAGCATGAATATGTAGTGAAGCACTTCGTTCTGTTTTTATATTCATTTTATGGATATAGCTTCCATTTTTAAGGAATAAAATATTTTTAATCAAATCCCATATACTTACATTTTCAATTATATTAACATCAAAGTAGCCGTCATCTGGTATAGCTTCGGGGCACAATTTCATATTACCGCCTGCATATTTACATATTCCAATCGAAATCATAAAGGTCATGATGGAATTATTTTTGAAGGGACTTTGTATCGATACATATATAGGTTTATAATGCCAAAAAGTATAAAAAATAGCCATATAATATGCCCAATCCCCTAATTTTTTAAATCGATCTATATATTGCATCAAAAAACCATTAAATCCAACTCCTGCAATATTCACAAAATATATAACTTCAGATTGATTTTTAATGATTTTACCTATATCTTGTTTTTTTGTTTTGTTTGTCACTACAGATTTCAATACAGATGCTACGATATCCTTATGATAATAGGTTCGTAACCAGTCATTTCCAGTGCCACAAGGAAGTAGTCCAATACGAATTTCTTGAAGGGGTACCCTTTCTTGCTTCATAAGTCTATTGACTACATGATGTAATGATCCATCTCCACCAAGCACCAAAAATTCTCTGAAGCCATTAGACAAAGATTCATTTAATTTTTTGCTTAGTTCTTCTAAATTAAAAGTATGAATTATGTAAGGATCTATATTATACGGCTTTAAATAAGAAACTGCAACATCTATTGTATGTTTTTTTTTGGTATTCATACCTGTCTGCATATTGCAGATAAGCGCTATTTTCCTATTCAATGGGATTATTCAAATTCTATCAACAATTGATTTTTCTCTACGGTATTTCCTTTTGAAACTACTAACTTTTTAATTTTTCCTTCTCCGGAGGCCTTGATGATATTTTCCATTTTCATAGCTTCTAGTATAATCAATTTATCACCAGCTTGAACATCATCGCCTTCTTTTACAAAATACTCAATAACTAAGCCCGGCATTGGAGCTTTCAATTGATTCATTTTGGCTGATTTTACAGTGTCAAAACCTAATTTTTCGAGCAATAAATCCATTTTATCTTTTATTGAAAAAAAAGTCGTTTTGCCATTAATGTTTACATGTACGATTTTTTTTTCTTTATCTATGCTTTGAATACGAATTTCATGACTTTCAGCGCCTTTGATAATTGAGAAATTATCAGAACTAAATTCTTTGATATCCAAATCATTAGAAATTAATTTTAAATCATCTACACTAAATTCCCTTGCTTCATGCTGACCTACTTGCACTTTTATCATATCCAAAATTGTATTTGTATTAATTTTGTAAAACTATAATTTTTTTTAAAAATAAAAGAAAAAAAATGCTTTTAGTCATATCTCCTGCAAAGTCGCTAGAATTGGAAAAACCATTTCCCGCCGACCTATTATCAATACCTGTTTTTGAAAAAGAACCACACACGCTTATCAGCACACTAAAAAAACTTAAACAAAACGATATTCAACGCATTTTTGGATTAAGTGAAAAGCTTGCTGACCTTAACTATAATCGCTTTCAAGAATTTGAAAATGACAACACAATTCAAAGACCTGCTATTTTTACTTTTGATGGTGATGTATATACAGGTTTAGATGCCTTCACATTGAAAAAAACACAATTAAACTATGCTCAAAATCAGGTGCGAATTTTATCAGGATTATATGGAATTCTTAAACCACTAGACCTCATCAAGCCCTATCGATTGGAAATGGGTACTAAAATAGCTTTTGGGGAAATCCCCAATTTATATCACTTTTGGAAAGAGAAAATAACAATGGAAGTAAATAAAACTCTTGATGAACATAATCATCAAGCGCTTATCAATCTGGCATCGATTGAGTATTTTTCGGCTATTGACCCTAAAAAAATAAAAAAACCTATTATACAATGTGAATTTTTAGAAAAAAAAGATGCCGATTATAAAAATATTTCCTTCTTTTCAAAGAAAGCGCGTGGACTTATGACCCGCTTTGTATTAGATATGAAAATTGAAAAAACAGAGCATTTAAAAGCATTTGATTATGAAAACTATATGTTCAATACTTCACTGAGCAGTTCATCAAAATACATATTCACAAGAGGTTGAAAGATCCTTTTAAATTTCTTTTTTTTATGCGTAATTTTGCCTAGTTTATCTTAATTTTTATCATGAAATTTTCCTTAGCCATATTTTTGATATTTTCAATAGCGTTCTCAAGTCTAAAAGCCCAAAGAAATAAAGGCTTGGCAGACAAAACACCTGCCGAAATTAAGGCGGAAAAATACCTAGACAGCATGAGCAAAGCCTCTCAAGAAGCTATCAAAAATTTTAGTATAGACGACTATTTCAATCAATTAAAAAATCTTCAGCGCAAGCAAGATTCGGCACAACTAAATGCGACCTACGAGTTTTTAAAAGAAAATGAATCGAAAGCCGAAACAATACGTCATCTTTATATTCAGGCCTCTACCCTATCGATCTTTCCAGAAAGTATCAAAAAATATAAGAACCTAGAAAAATTAACGTTAAGACGTTGCCGAGCTGTTCAATTAGAAGATTTATTTGAAAAAATCAAAGAATTACCCAATTTGACTGAAATTAGCCTTGAACATTCGGACAAAGCAAGATTGCCTGAAAACATATACAAACTAAAAACCCTTAAAAAACTAAACTTAGAAGGCAATAAACTCAATGCTTTGCCCGACAGTATGGCGTTTTGTCCACAATTAGAAGAAATCAATTTGAGAAATAATATTTATTTGGATGAAAATGCGGCATTCAGCATTTTTAGCAAAATTAAATCATTAAAATCGCTAAATTTTTCGGGAAGTCGTTTGCAGTCTATTCCATCTTCTATTGGAGCAATGAATAATTTGGAATCACTGAATCTTTCTCACAACCTTATTACCGAAATTCCTGAAGAAGTAGAGAAATTAAAAGCCTTAAAAACACTCGATTTATCTTCAAATAAATCACTCAATGCAACTACGTCAATGGTTCAAATAAGCAAAATTTCAAACCTTGAAAAATTATACTTAAATAACAGTGGCATTAGTGAAATACCTTCAACTATAGGCGCTTTGACTCAAATTAAAGTTTTGGATTTGTTCAACAATCCCATTAAGAAAGTACATTCGAGTATAGGCGATTGCGCTCAGCTTGAGGAGCTCTATTTAGGTTCCGATTTTTTCAACAAAGAGCGTATGGAGCTTCAAACGATTCCTACATCAATAGGCAATTGCAAGAAATTGAGACACTTGCAAATGTCCCTTTGTTCGCTTTCAGAATTACCGGCTTCGTTTGAAAATCTCCAAAAATTGGAGTATTTGGACCTTAGTTGGAATAAATTTGCTCAGTTTCCTCTTTCCCTAACCAAATTAGAAGGATTGAAATACTTGGATTTGAGTATCAATACCATTTCATCGCTCCCTGATAATTTTGGTAAATTAAGTCAAAATCTTGAGACCTTTTTGATGGCTGCAAATTTCAACACAATAGTAAAAAATAAAATTACTGTATTGCCTACGTCTATAGCTACATTGACAAAATTAAAAACTTTGAGCCTTAGAGATCAAGTATTTGAAACGATGCCTCCTTCGTTTTGGACAGAATTGACCAAGCTTGAAGACTTGAATTTAATGGGAGGATTATTACAAGAAATACCTATGGAAATCGAAAATTTAACTCGATTAAAAAAACTGAATATAAAAGCCAATGAAATCAAATCCATTTCTGCAGGATTGGGCAAATGTACACAAATAGAAGAGTTGAACATAGCTTATAATCCCGATTTGGATATTGACCGTACCTTCCAACTATTGAGGGAAATGAAGCAACTCAAATTTTTGGACATAAGCTACAATGAATTTTCTTTGGAGAAATCTAAAGAACTTCAAAATATATTGAAAAACACAAAAATAGCAAAAGACGAAATCAAAGAAAGCAAAGAACGAGAACCTAAAAAAAGGTAAGCGTTTTGTTCTAGGCTCATTGCGAAGTCAGCAGAGGTAGAATCTCAACTATAAAACCCTCTCTGCATTCGGCAAGCTGCGT
>JBEIDU010000054.1:0-12558 GCA_040383345.1 Chitinophagales bacterium
AAAAATGCTTGAGAATCTTGCATCGATTGGCAATGGTGCTTTTTTTCAATTGGGAAAACAAACCGATATCGTAGAAGATGTATTGGCTGAAATTTCAAAAATGGAAGGCAAAGAGTTTGAAGAATTTGATTTTTCATCTTATAATAGCTATTTTTATTGGTTTTTATTGATTGTGTTATGTTTAATTTTTATAGAATTTATGATTCCCGATACAGGTTTTGGTTCAAAAAATACGGCGCTACTTTTAATAATGGTTTTATTGCCTTTTGCTGCTTTTTCGCAAGATAAGGATTTGAAAAAACAAGGCAATAAGTATTTGCGAAGCGGAAATTCCAAATATCAATCTAATAAATACGAAGAGGCCGAGATTCAGTATAGAAAGGCTTTATCTGCCGTAAAAAACAACAAGGCTGCTCAGTACAATTTAGGGAATGCGCTTTACGAACAAAAAAAGTACAAAGAGAGTGTAGCTCAATATCAGCAAACCATTGAGAAAAATGATGACAAAGCATTGAAAGCAAAAGCCTACCATAATATGGGCAACGCTCACTATAAGAATAATAATACCGAGGAAGCCATTAAAGCGTATGAAAATGCACTAAAGTTAAATCCTTCAGATATGGATACCAAAATAAATTTGGCACTGGCAAAGAAAAAACAACAAAATCAAGGTGGCGGAGGAAATAATAAACAAAATCCTAACCAAGATAAAAACGACGATCAAAAAGGCAAGGGCGATAATAAAGATGAAAAAGGTACGCCAAAAGATCAAGAAGGAGACGGAAAAGGCGATAAACAAGAACAAAAACAAGCGCCACAATCGGGAAAAGGGGAAATGAGTAAGGAAGATGCCGAAAAGCTGCTAGAAGCCCTCAAAAACCAAGAGCAAAATACACAAAAGAAAATGGAGATGCAAAAACAAAAACCTGATCAGAAAAAAGTAGAAAAAGACTGGTAAAAAATTATTGTATTTCTAAACATAAGTATACTTATGTCTAAAATAAATAATAAACAGCCGCTCCTCCCAAAAAACCAAGAAGTGCGGGAAGTGAAATATGTTTTAGGTACCATACAAACTCAATTTTTTCACTATTCATTATAGCTACTCCTGCTGCTGAGCCTATTACGAGCATACTACCTCCTGTACCCACACAATAGGCAAGAAACAACCAAAAACTATGGTCGGAAGGATAGACTTCCAGCCCATACATACCTTGTATCGCCGCAAGAATGGGTACATTGTCAAAAATAGATGAAATCAATCCAATTAATATAGAAAATGAAAACGTATTGGGGATATGTTTGTCCGCTGTATGAGCCAATTCCGTCAAGATACCACCCGTTTGTAATGCGCCTACAGCTAGTAATATTCCTAGAAAAAACAACAAACTGGGAATGTCCAATTTTTCCAAGGCTCTATAGATAGATTTGCTTTCTTTTTCTTCACTTTCTTTGCGAATATGAAGTATTTCGCTTATCATCCAATAAAGTCCTACACAAAAAAGCATCCCTACAAAGGGTGGGAGATGTGTAAAAATTTTGATGATAGGAACCAAAATCAACATAAACACACCTGTGAAAAACATAAAATTACGTTCTTTGATGTTTTGGTTGGTTGATGACGCTTGAAAATTTATATTGCCTTTGAATTTTCTAACTAACATCAAAAAAGGGATTAACATACTAACAAGACTAGGAATAAAAAGACTCTTCATTACCGTAAAGGCCGAAATTCTATTGCTAATCCAGAGCATAGTAGTAGTCACATCGCCTAGTGGCGACCATGCGCCGCCAGCATTTGCCGCTATAATTATCAATCCTGCTGCCAAAAGTTTTTCTTTTGCATCTTCAAATATTTTTCGACTCATTGAAGACATAATGATTGCGGTAGTGAGATTGTCTAAAAAAGCCGATAGAAAAAAACTGATAATACAAATAGTAGCTAGAAGGTATTTTTTATTTCTAAAGGTTAAATTTTCGAGTACTACATCAAATCCATTATTCAAATCAATGATTTCTACAATGGTCATAGCCCCCATTAAAAAGAAAATGATACCCGCTATTTCTTCAATATGATGCAATAATTCATACTGAATAAAGTCATTTTGAACATGAATACTAGCCAAAACAATCCAAAGAAGTCCACCCAGCGTAAGTGCAATTGAAGATTTGTCATGGGCTATTTTTTCTTCAAAAATAATAAGTAAATAACCTACAAGAAAAATAATCGATAATGCCAATATCATATAATTTGAAATCAGTTGTGAAAAAAAAAGTAGTTTTACAACTCACAAATTTAGCAAAAAAATAGTATAAAATGGTAATAATCGTAGATAGTGGTAGTACCAAAGCTCACTGGGCATATTATTTTCAAGATTCTTTACATATATTTGAAACCAAAGGAATGAGCCCTTATTTTGTAGATGCCGAATTTGTATTTCAAGAGCTCAATAATTCTGAAGCTAAAGATTGGAAAGAAAAAGTAACTGCCATTCATTTCTACGGAACGGGCTGTTCGCATGAAAAAATGAATGAAAAGCTAAAAATGATCTTAAAAGATTATTTCACCAATGCCCTTCAAATTGAAGTAAAGCACGATATGATGGCGGCATGCATAGCCTTATTTGGCAGTCAAAAAGGACTAGCTTGTATTTTGGGAACAGGTTCTAATTCATGTGTGTACAATGGAACGGATATTACGGCAAATATTCCTGCGCCAGGATTCGTATTGGGTGATGAAGCAGGAGGCGCTTACCTAGGCAAATCGCTTTTAAGAGCGTTTATTTACAAAAAATTATCGCCACAAGTAATGACCTATCTCGAAAATGAAATGAACCTAAAAGAAGTAGAGATTTACGAAAATATTTATTCAAAACCACAAGCAAATCGATATTTAGCGAGTTTTGCACCCGTTTTGTATCAGTTCAAATCCGATGACACCATACAAGAAATCCTACAAAAAGCGTTTGAAGAGTTTATTACATTTCATATTCTGGACTATCCCGAGTATAAAGAATTAACCATAGGGGCAGTTGGCTCTGTAGCTTTTTATTTTCAAGAGGAATTTGATACAGCGCTGAAAAAGTATGGATTAAAACTTACACATATAGAAAAAGAGCCTATTGCAGCATTGGCAAAATTTCATTATGGAATAAAATAAAAAAATTACTTTTGTATTATTACTTTTAGCAAATAATAGAATTTATGAACTTTAGAATTTCTTCAAGAATAGCCAATAATCTTTTTGCATTCATTATGCTTGTCTTTGGAATCATGCATATCTTTGGAACGGGCCAAATGAGCTCAATCGTTCCGTTGCCTTTTCAAAAATTTTGGGTAATTTTTACGGGATTGGCTTTGATAGCGTATGCAATTTCCGTATTTATACAACATCGATTAAGTATATTAGCTGGATATTTGCTAGCAGCTATGTTGGTGATTTTTATTTTTTCTGTACATCTTCCCGTTATTATCAGACGAGAATTATTTAGCGAATTGAGCGTTATCATGGCTTTAAAAGATTTGGCTCTTGCCGCAGCGGCTATTGTTATTGCCAATCAAAAAAGAGATTAAATCTTATAACCAAATCCTTTTAGGATATCCTTTGTTTTTTGAACATAGTCCCCTTGAAGCACTATTTCAAAATCTTTGACCGTACCACCTACGCCCAATTTTGTCTTTAACTTTTTGGATAAATCCTCCAAATCTTCAAGCTTTCCTTGAAAATTATTGACTATAGTTACTTTTTTCCCAGCTCTATTCTTTGTATCTAGAATTACTTTCAGCTTTTGCTTATCTACTCCCAATGTTTCGGTATTGTCTTCCTCAAAAATGTATTCAAAATCTTTATTGGTGGAATACACCACATTACGGATGTCATTTTTTTTGCTCATAATTATTTTTCTAGAAAATTCATTACTTTTTCCTTCAACTGAAAATAGGCTACTTCTATATCATCATTTATAATTTTATGATCGAAGAAATTTTCAAATTTCATTTCGTCTTTTGCTTTATTGATTCTTGTTTGGATTTTTTCTTCTGTTTCTGTTTTTCGTCCACGAAGTCTTTTTTCCAAAGTTTCAAAATTGGGCGGCGCAATAAAAATAGATAGGATGTCTTGACAAAGTAATTTTTTGATTTTCAGTGCACCCATGATATCTATATCAAAAACAGCTACTTGATTTTTTTTCCATATTTTCTCTACTTCACTTTTTAGTGTGCCGTATTTTGTTCCATTATAAACTTCTTCCCATTCAAGAAAATCTTCTTTTTTTATTTTTTGTTCAAAAGCATTATTATCGATAAAAAAATAATCTTTACCATCTTCTTCACTAATTCTAGGCGAGCGTGTAGTAGCCGAAATTGAAAATTTAAAGTTAGGAAATTCATCCAATAGCATTTTTACCAAAGTTGTTTTGCCTGCGCCCGATGGAGCTGTGATTAAGATAGATTTATTTTTCATAAAATCATATTTATAAGATGAATTATCCACTGCAAATTTAATAAAAAATACTTGAATGTGAATCGTTTTTGTAGTTAATTTTCTATACGATCTTTTTTATAATCCAAAAATTATTAATGCCTTCACCGATAGTTAATTTTATTTTTTCTTCCTGAACCAATTCTAGAATAGCTAAAAAATGATATATGGCATGAAGTCTATTTTCAATATCATCAAACAATCGCTCAAAATCCACTTTTTCTTTTTCGCCCAATTTGTTTAAAATCAACTCTTTTTCAAAAGCTATGTCATACGAAATTTTATTGATTTGATGATGAACCGTGTCTTCTTGAACGCGTTTTTTTTCAAGCAAATTCTGGAATACGCGCATCAGTTTTGTAATGGTAATTCGCTCCATTTCAAAATCGGTTTCATACAACTTTGCTATCTGTTCTATCTCTGCTTTGGCAGAGGGACGGCGCATTTTATGGAGCTGCTCTAGTTCCAATTCTTGTAATTTTTCACTAAATTCTTTATATTGTTTATACTCAATGATTTTCTGAACCAACTCCTCCCTCGGGTCAATCTCATTACCTTCTTCATCCAGTTTTTTTCTGGGTAAAAGCATCTGTGCTTTGATTTTCATCAACGTAGCGGCTACAAGTATAAATTCACTAGCTAGCTCAATATTCATCTGCTTCATCTGATGAATATACGTTAGAAAATCCTCTGTAATTTTTGTAATAGGAATGTCATAAATATCCAATTCATCTCGCTGGATAAAAAACAATAATAAGTCAAAAGGTCCATGAAACTGAGGTAATGCTATCTCAAAGGTTTGATTTTCGGTCTGCGACATTTTTATTATTAAAGACGCAAAAATAGTTAATTGCAATTTAAAATGACGTCCAAAAAGAATATTTTTAACTTAAACTATAGATAGCTTTATATTCATTCCTTTTTAAATCTAATGTTAACTATTTTGCAAATATAGATGCTGTAATTATGAAGAATAAATGTGGATAGATAAAATCTATTAGATTGATAGATAGAATTCATGAAATTAATGATAAAAATAGCTGTATCTTTGCCAAATCAAAAAATTAATTATTTAACAAGTATAAAATTAAAAAACTATGTCATTTGTAGGTAAAAAATTCCCTAATGTATCCGTGAAAGCAATCGACGAAATGGGCGATGCTTTTGAAATGAATTTGCTAGAAAAAGCAGTTAATGAAAAGAAAAAAGTTCTTTTGTTTTGGTATCCAAAAGATTTCACATTTGTATGTCCTACTGAGCTACACGCTTTCCAAGAAGCATCTGCTGAATTTGCTAAAAGAAATACCATCATTATTGGCGCCTCTTGTGATACTGCTGAAGTACATTTTGCTTGGTTGAATACGCCAAAAGCAAATGGTGGAATCGAAGGCGTTAAATACCCTTTAATTGCAGATTCAAACAGAAATTTATCTAACATTTTGGACATCTTGGATGGCGAATATACCGATAATGAAAATTATTTGATAGCAGGCGATAATGTATCATATAGAGCTACATACATTATTGATGAAGCAGGAACTATCGTTCATGAAAGTATCAATCATATGCCTATTGGACGTAATGTAAATGAATATTTGAGAATTATCGATGCTTATACACACGTACAAACTCATGGAGAGGTATGTCCAGCTAATTGGGAACAAGGTAAAGATGCTATGAACGCTAATCGTGAGGGAGTAGCTAGTTATTTGTCAACACATTAAAATTAAAAATATGTTCATCGAACTGGAAAAAGATAATTTAGCTGAAATAGTTCAGAATCATCCACGAGTATTTGTTCAGTATTCTGCTGGCTGGTGCGGTAATTGTAAAATTATGAAGCCTAAGTTTAAACGTTTTTCAGAAGAAAATACGGATGCTACTTTTGTTTTGGTGGATGCTGAAAATTTCCCTGAATCTCGTAAGCTCGCCAAAGTAGATAATTTGCCTACATTTGCAAAATTTGAAAATGGTGCTTTGATGGGACAAGTTCAAACCAACAAAGCCGAAATCCTAAAAGAATTTATTGATGAGACTACCCATAATTAAGCATTTAGTAAATTTTGCAGAGCAAAATGACATCGACTTCATAAATGAGACGATAGAAACATTAGAAAATTTGATAGAATTAGATTCTCTCAAGGATGAAGAATTGGACGTAATAGGAGAATTATTGTCAAATATGAGTGGGGCATTAGCTGTACATCAGCTTATTCAAGAAGGCAAGACTAAATCCGAAGCACTTAACGCTTTTATGACTCGTGTTGTAGGCGCAATAGATAAGTGATAACATTTTTATCCAGATAATAAAATGCTTAGCTACTCAATAGCTAGGCATTTTTTTGTATTTTAGCTATTATTTTAATAGCAATAAAATCATCGAAAAATAAAATTAGGACACTTGAATCATGTGAATGTTTATAAACATTTATGGTGAATTCGTTTTTTTTTTGTTTTTTTGCGGTTGATTTATGCAAGAAGAAGAAAAAGATAATAAACCCATAGAAAATATTCCACACGTGGATAGCTTATACAAGAAATGGTTTCTTGAATACGCTTCTTATGTAGTACTAGAAAGGGCTATTCCTGCTTTGTTTGATGGCCTTAAACCTGTGCAGAGAAGGATTCTTCATGCTATGAAGGAGCAAGATGATGGTCGTTTTACAAAAGTGGCTAATCTTATCGGTCAGACCATGCAATATCATCCTCATGGGGATGCAAGTATTGGAGACGCTCTTGTGAATATGGGCCAGAAAGAACTCTTGATAGAAACACAAGGAAACTGGGGTGATGTTCGAACGGGCGATAGTGCAGCAGCTCCCCGTTATATAGAGGCAAGATTGTCAAAATTCGCCTTGTATGCTTGTTTTCATGATCAAAATACGGAATGGCAACTCAGCTATGACGGCAGAAAACGAGAGCCCGTTTTCTTACCTATTAAATTTCCATTACTCTTATCGGATGGAGTAGAAGGAATTGCGGTAGGAATGAGTACAAAAATTCTACCACATAATTTCATCGAATTGTGCAAGGCATCCATACGATGTATTCAAGGGAAATCCTTTGAATTATACCCAGATTTTCTTCAAGGTGGTATGATAGATGTAAGTAATTATAATCAAGGGAATCGTGGGGGTAAAATTCGATGTAGAGCAAAAATAGAGAAAGTAGATAATAAAATTATACGTATTACAAGTGTTCCTTTTGGCGTTACTACAGAAAAGATGATAGATAGCATTTTATCTGAAAATCAAAAAGGTCGTATTAAAATCAAAAAGGTAAATGATAATACCGCTAGTGATGTGGATATCCAAATAGAACTTGTACCTGGTACGTCTATTGATCATACGATAGATACGCTCTATGCTTTTACCTTATGTGAAGTGTCCATTAGTCCTTTGGGATGTTGTATAATTGATGACAAGCCTATGTTCTTGGGGGTAGATGAAATGCTTCGTCTTTCTACCAAAAATACAATGAACTTGATTCAGCGTGAGTTGGAAATCAAAAAGCATGATTTAGAAGAAAAATGGCATTTCTTATCGTTGGAAAAAATATTTTTCGAGGAGCAAATTTACAAAGAGCTTGAGAAAAAACACGAAACATGGGAAAAAGTATTAGAGGCTATAGAAAAAGGATTTGAACCGTATTTAGGGATATTTAAGCGTGAAGTAAGTAAGGAAGATTATGAAAAATTGACTGAAAAGCCTGTAAGAAGAATATATAAATTAGATATAGACGAACTAAAAGCCAAAATTAAGAAATACGAGGATGATATTGCGCAAGTTCAGTATCATTTGGATCATTTGGAGGATTATGCCATTACATATTTCAATACATTAATAGAAAAATTTGGAAAAGGGAAGGAACGAAAAACCGAAATTAAGACCTTTGATAAAATTGAAGTGAAGCAAGTTGTTCTAAATAATCAGAAATTGTATGCCAACTTCAAAGACGGATTTATTGGATATGGACTCAAAAAAGAAGAATTTATAGCAGATTGTACAGATTTAGATGATATAATAGTCATTCGAAAAGATGGGAAAATGATAGTTTCTCGAATATCAGATAAAAAATTTGTAGGAAAAGATATTTTGTATTGTGGTGTATGGAAAAAAGATGATGAACGTACTATATACAATTTAATATACTTAGATCCTAAATCAGGAAAAAATTATGTTAAACGATTCCAAGTATTGGCAATTACAAGAGATAAAGAATATGATTTGACTAATGGTAATAATTGTAAAATCTTATATTTGACTGTAAATCATAATGGCGAAGCAGAGATTGTAAACATAAAGTTGTCTCAATCTAGCAAAGCTCGAATTAAAATTTTTGATTTTGACTTCAAAAGTGTCATGGTTAAAGGTAGAAATAGTCAAGGAAATATACTTACAACATATCCTATTCAAAAAATAGATATGAAGAAAAAAGGTGAGTCAACAATTGGGGGTAATCATTTGTGGGTAAATAAGGAAACAGGTAGAATAAATAAAAATAAAGAAGGGCAATATTTGGGTGAATTCTTTGCTGAAGATTGTTTTTTGATATTGAACAAAAATGGAAGTTACTCTTTGGGAACTCCAGAAAATATGCTCAAAGTAGATTGGGACAACATCATAAGCATAGAAAAATTCAATGAAAAAACTACGTTAAGTGCTATTTATTTTGATGGAGAGTCAAAGAATTACTATGTAAAACGTTTTGCAATTGAAGTAAAAACTGAGTTAAAAGAGCATAGTTTTATTACAGAACATGATAAGAGTAAATTGATGCTCATTACAGCTCAAACCAATCCGCGTATCAAATTTAAAATCCTCAAAGGTAAAAACAAAGAAGAAGTTTTTGAAGAAATAAGCCTTAATGAATTTATTGATATTAAAGGCTGGAAAGCACTTGGCAATAGACTCACACAGCATGAATTGAAAGGCAAAATAGAATTGTTGTCAAAAGATAAAGAACTCGTGTATGAAGAGCCTAAAAAAGAAGCACCAGCCCCCATGCCTATACCAGAAGATAAAAAAGAATTGGATATTATTATTCCTGAAGAGGATAAAAAAATAAAGCCATTTCAAGGTACTTTGTTTGATTTATAAATAGGTTTTCTTATTTTGTTTTAAGTATTAAAAACGGAATATTTCCCTGATTTTCAATTTATTTTTAAAATTATCTTGACAAAAGCACTTTGATTATCTTATATTTGCGCTCCAATTATAAAAATATCAAAAAATGTCTGAAGTATATAAACTCAACAAATTCGAATTTGATTTGCCAGAAGATTTAGTAGCAAAATATCCTCCCAAAGAAAGAGGAGATAGTCGTATGATGGTTGTAGACAGAAAAAAAGGCACTATTGAGCATAAAAAGTTTAAAGATATTTTGAACTATTTTGATGATGGAGATTTGATGTTGTTTAATAATACAAAGGTGATGCCTGCTAGAATGTGGGCTACAAAAGAGAAAACGGGTGCAAAAATAGAAGTTTTCTTGTTGAGAGAATTAAACTCTGAACAATTTGTATGGGATGTATTAGTAGATCCAGCCAGAAAAATCCGTGTAGGAAATAAATTATATTTTGGGAAAGACTATGTATTGGTAGCAGAAGTTATTGACAATACGACCTCCAGAGGTAGAACGTTGCGTTTTTTCTATGATGGCGATAGCAGTACTTTTAGAGATTATTTATTCAGCTTTGGAGAGACTCCATTGCCAAAATATATTGTAAAACAAAGAGGATTGGATCCGTCAGACAAGGAACGTTATCAAACTATTTATGCAAAAGAAGTGGGTGCTGTGGCAGCTCCAACTGCTGGATTGCATTTTACGCCCGAAATCATGAAACGCCTTGAAATTAAAGGGGTTAATATTGATGAATTAACCTTACATACAGGATTGGGAAGTTTTAGAAATATTGATGTTGAGGATTTATCAAAGCATAGAATGGATGCTGAGTATGCAAATATAAAAGAAAAAACAGCACAATTAGTAAATGAAACTAAAGCTAATGGTAAAAAAGTATGTGCTGTAGGCACTACTGTAATGCGAAGTTTAGAGAGTTCAATCACGAGTACCGGACTTTTGAAACCTTATGATGGTTGGACCAATTTATTTATTTATCCTCCATATGATTTTAGTGTAGCAGATTGTTTATTGACGAATTTTCATGTCCCAAAATCTACTTTATTGATTTTAACTACGGCTTTTGGGGGCTATGATTTAATAATGGAGGCCTATGATCAAGCTGTTAAAGAAAAATATAATTTCTTTTCGTATGGAGATTGTATGCTAATTTTGTAGCAATAATTGCTAAATAATATTAAAAAGTCTAACTTCTAAGGTTAGACTTTTTTTATGCGTTTAAGATATTATCTATATGTTTAGAGAGCTCTTCTGAATTCATACCACTTTCCAGCTGACCTTCTTTAGCAAGGCTTATAATACCTGTAGTTTCCGACACAATAATAGAAATAGCATTAGCAACTTCAGTTACTCCTACAGCACTTTTATGTCGCAATCCTATTCTTTCGGGTAAATCTAATTTTTGACTTATGGGCAAAACACACGATGCGGCTTTAATTTCTCTACTTTGAATAATTATAGCTCCATCATGAAGTGGACTTTCTTTTACAAAAATACTCTCTATGAGTTTACTAGATATTTTCCCATTGATAGTGATACCTGTATTGATAATGTTGGAATAATCACCCATTTCAAAAAAAACAATAATAGCACCTATTTTGTTTTCCGATAAATATTGTAATGCTTCAATAACATTGTCAATAATTGTTTGATTTTTATAAGACAAATCAGACTCAAAAATTGAATTTCTAATTTTTCGGATTTGCCTCGAAAATCGATTGTTTCCAATGGACATTAATATATTTCTCAATTCAGGTTGGAATATAATTAGAATAGCAATAAAACCATATTTTGAGAATTCATCAAATACTTTCGAAAGAATTAAAAAGCCTAAGTAAGATAAAAATAAAGAGAAAAAATATACAAACATGAGCCCAAATAGGATGTAAAATGCTACGGACCCTTTGAAATATCTATATATTAAAATAGCTACTATCACTAAAATGATAATTTCTATTAAAGTAAGAAGTTCAAAAGTGTTTAACAATATCATAATCCTACTATTTCAAATCTCTTCATTCCTAATATTATAAATTTATTTAAAAGTTTTGTTATAATTATCTATAAAACCAGGCATTTGCTCAGGAGCTAGTTTTTTGGCTATAATTTTATTGTTTTTATCCAATATAAAATATTCAGGGGTAGCTTTGATATGATATAAAACTAAGAATAATGGATTCATTTGGAATTTTGGATCGGCATAATTTTTAAATCTTAGTTTATTGTTTTTTATAAAATTTTTCCAATCATCAATATTATTTCCTTTATCTGTAATAGTGCTAACTGCAAAAACATCCGTATTCCTTTTTAATAAATCTGGATATATACTATCCAATTTTGGAATTTCTTTTTTACAATGTCCACAATCTGGATTCCAGAATACTAAGACTTTGTATTCACTCTTCATATTATACAATTGGTTTGATTTTACCAATGTAGTATCGAAAGCAGCAAAATTTGGCGCAACTTTGCCGATTAAAAGAGGCTCAATATCATCTGCATCATATTTCATTTTTTGAATAGTAGCACTATCGGTCCATGGCGCTTTCCCTTTTTGATAATAATTTCTCACTAAATGCACATATAACGCATCTTGTCCCATAATTTTACTATTAGCAAAGTCATTAATTAAGGATCCAAGACAATAGCGATTTATCATTGAATTTGGATCTTTTATTTTATTCAAAAATAAATCAATTTCAGCCTTTAATGTATCAGGGTGTTTTAAAACTATCTTATCAAAAAAAGTTTTGAATTTTCCTTCAAATACAGGAGTGTATAGAAGTCTATCATCATTCAAATCAATATTGTCCCAATAGTGTGATTTGTAGTAATTGTATTGAAAATTGGAATCTATCAAGGTGCCATCTGTCTTTCTTGGGGCATCTGGAACATCTATTTCTTTCATCATTTTCATGATTTTTGAATATAATAAA
>JBEIDU010000055.1:0-12343 GCA_040383345.1 Chitinophagales bacterium
AATGGGATCAATATTATTTTTGATTTTAAAAAGCTTTGGGTTTCATTATACATACAATTCTTCATTTTTTATAAATTACGTTACAAAAGTACTTTTTCTACATTAATTTAAAATATAAAAAATGACATGTCTATTTTTTTGGATAGGTAAACTGATTTTAGAAATGACATAATGTCAGCAATATCATAATAAATGAAGCTAAAATGGTTATTTCTACTATAAAAAGTAAATTTTAATTAATTAATGTTGAAAGTCTGGAGAATGGTTTGAAATTTGTATTAATATATTTGCAACAATTAAAATTTTTAAAATAAGAATGGAAGCTAATTTTTCGGAAAGAGTAAAGGAGATTTTGAAGTTCAGCAAAGATGAAGCCAAAAGGCTAAATCACGACACCGTAGGTGCTGAGCATTTCTTTTTGAGTATTATCAGGGAATCAGAAGATTTTGTTGTTCAAACTTTAAATGAACTCAATGTAGAGTTAGATGTATTGAAAGAGAAATTAGAAAGTAAGATTAAACTTAGAGAACCTTTACAGTTGAAATCAAAAGGTGATTACCCTTTGACACGACAAGCCGAGAATATATTGAAATTGAGTGTATTAGAGGCAAAAAAATATAAAAGTGAATTTATAAATACAGAACATTTAATGTTGGCTATATTAAAATCAAAAGATAACATGGTTACCCATTCTCTTCGTGATTTTGATATTGATGAAAAATTATTTAGAGATCATTTTGAAGCATCATTAAATTATGCACCTAAATCAATGTTTGAAGAAGATGATTCTTGGGAAGATATGATGGGAAGTCAAACACCGCCGATTAAACAGAAACCAAATCCTAAGTCAAAAACACCTGTTTTAGATGGATTTGGAAGAGATGTAACGAGAATGGCTGTTGAAGGGCTGTTAGATCCTATAGTAGGAAGAGAAGAAGAAATTGAGCGTGTGTCTCAGATTTTAAGTCGTCGTAAAAAGAATAATCCTATTTTGATTGGGGAACCAGGTGTAGGTAAAACGGCTATTGTAGAGGGTTTGGCATTGAGAATTGTAAATAAGCAAGTATCTCGAATATTATTTGACAAAAGATTAATTATGCTAGATATGGCAGCTTTGGTTGCTGGCACCAAATATAGAGGTCAATTTGAAGAGCGTGTCAAAGCCATAATGAATGAGCTAGAAAAAAACAAAGATGTTATCCTTTTTATAGATGAAATTCATACAATCGTTGGTGCTGGTGGTAGTTCGGGAAGTTTAGATGCGTCCAATCTATTCAAACCAGCATTGGCAAGAGGCGATTTGCAAGTTATTGGTGCTTCTACTTTGGATGAATATAGACAATATGTAGAAAAAGATGGTGCCTTGGCTAGAAGATTTCAACAAGTATTGATTGAACCGCCTACAGTAGAACAAACCATTCAGATTTTAACAAATTTGAAACCAAAATACGAAGAATATCACAATGTATTCTATGATGAAAAATCAATAGAAGCCGCAGTGAAAATGAGTAATCGTTATATTACCGATAGATTTTTGCCAGATAAAGCAATAGATGTATTGGATGAAGTAGGTGCTCGAGTGCATATTAAAAATATCAAAGTTCCTCAAGAAATTTTGGATATTGAAGCAGGATTAGAGTCCTTGCGATTGGAAAAAGAGCAAGCTGTAAAAATGCAAGATTATCAGCAAGCAGCTACTATAAGAGATAGAGAAATGGAAATGAAACGCAATTTTGAACAAATGAAGCAAAATTGGGAAAAAGATTCCAAAAATTCAAGATATCCTATTACTGAAGAGCATATAGCTGAAGTAATAGCTATGATGACAGGAATACCTGTAAATAAAGTACATTCGCAAGAATCTTCTGTATTGAAAGGATTGGCTGATGAACTAAAGAAAAGCGTAAAAGGGCAAGATACGGCAATTGAAAAAATAGCAAAATCAATCCAACGTAATAGAATAGGACTAAAAAATCCAAATAAACCAATTGGAACTTTTATCTTTTTGGGGCCTACAGGGGTAGGTAAGACAGAATTGGCAAAAACCATAGCCCGTCAGTTATTTGAAAGTGAAGATTCGCTTATACGAATAGATATGAGTGAATATATGGAAAAACATACAGTTTCTCGTCTTGTAGGAGCGCCTCCGGGATATGTAGGCTATGAAGAGGGTGGACAATTGACTGAAAAAGTTAGAAGAAGACCATACTCAGTTGTATTATTAGATGAAATAGAAAAAGCGCATCCCGATATATTCAATTTGCTTTTACAAGTATTTGATGATGGTATTTTGACAGATGGATTGGGACGAAAAGTAGATTTTAAAAATGCATTAATAATTCTAACGTCTAATGTAGGTGTTAGAGATTTAAAAGATTTTGGATCTGGAGTAGGTTTTGCCACTCAGAATAGACGTGATAATATGGATGAAATTTCAAAAGCAGTATTGGAAAAAGCCTTAAAACGTACTTTTGCACCAGAATTTTTAAATCGTATCGACGATGTTATATTGTTCAATTCCCTTGAAAAAGAACATATCAAAGCCATTGTAGAAATATTGCTTAGCGACCTTAAAAAACGAATGTTAGAATTAGGTTATCCTTTTGATATTTCGCCAAAAGCTATAGATTTTATCTGTGAAGTTGGATATGATGTACAATTTGGAGCTAGACCACTCCAACGTGCTATTCAAAAACATATTGAGGATTCATTGGCTGAGGAAATATTAGAAGGAGAATTGGCCGAAGGAAAAAAATTCTATGTAGATTATAAAAAAGAAAATATTGTAGTATCACGAAAGTAATACAGTCACATTCATTACTAATCAATAAGAATTTTTATAATATAATATCCTTGTACTCAAAACATGTATTAAATCCTGTTTCTGTAATTCGGGTTTTAATTATATTAGGTTCATCATTTGCAAGGCATAAGATAAAATCGCCCCCCCATGCACCTAAGCTTTTTGAAAAGAAAGGTAATTCTTTGGCAAGAGTATGACTTATTTTTTCTAATTTCAATACTTTACTTATTATATCTTCATGAATTTTAAGAAAATAAAGCCAATCTTTATAATCTTGCTTTCGAATGAGTTCATTAGTTATAAAATTAAGATCATTGATGGCTACATCTTTTTCTTTTTGGGGTAAATTTCTATAATATTGTATTGCTTCTCTGGAGTTTTGTTTTTGTCCGGTATAAATAAAGAATAGATGTGGTTTTATGCTTTCAGCTATAGAGAGATTTTCTATACGTCTTACGTCGATATCTAAATTTGTATAAAGTAAGGCCTCAGATGCAAAAGCGCAAGCAATATCATATCCCGATCCTTTAAAAAAAGTGCGATTTAGCTTATAAGCATCTATTTCAAAAAAATCTGCTATCAATGCAATAAATGTACTGCTTGAACCTAATCCCCAGGCACGATTGAAATTTATAAATAATTCAAAAGAATGATTGATTTTTTTATGATATTGTTCAGGATTCTCTTGTTTTATATAGTTTAAAATCTCAAATAAAAGCGTAGTTTCACTCGAATTCGAAGCTATATCTGTATTTATTGCTGTTTCAAGCCAAAGAGTTTTATCATGGAGAAATGCTTGCCACATTGGCTTTTCTGTAGGGGTAGCAATCATCTTTTGCCCATATTGAGTAGGCATAGCCCAGCCCGTAGCGCCATCAAGAATAAAATATTCAGAGGTTAAAAGCAATTTTCCATTTGCTTTTTTATGATAAATGGATGTTTCGTTATTAGACATTTACTTTTGTATTGGGCAAAAGAGAATTTCTCAATTTTTCAATATAACTCTTTACTTCACTTACTGAAATGACTTTGTCTTTAAAATAATGTTCCACTTCTTTTGCTTCATCTACCGTAGCCTTAAGTTCGGCAAGAATATTGGATAAGTGCATTTTCATGTGTCCTACTTGTATCCCTGTAGTCACTAAGCTTTTTACTGCAGCATAATTTTGCATCAATCCTACAGCAGCTACAATTTGCATTAACTCTTCTGAATTGGGGTTGCCGAGCATTTGAAGAGATACTTTAGCCAGAGGATGTAAAGATGTTAACCCACCCACAGTTCCTAAAGCAATAGGGAATTTTAAGGTAAAATGAAACATATCTTCTTCTATCCAAGCATGAGATAAACTCTTATAATGACCTTCTTTGCTCGCATAGGTGTGAATACAACTCTCTACCGCTCTAAAATCATTTCCTGTAGCTATTACAACGCTATCTATACCATTTAAAATACCTTTGTTGTGAGTAGTAGCTCTGTATGTATCTACTTCCGCTATTCTTATTGCTCTAGCAAATTTTTGTGCAAAATGATTAGGTGCATAGCCATTTACAATTCCCAAATCTTCTATTTTGCATGAAACGGTAGCTTCTACCAAACAATCAGGCGTGTAATTTGATAGAATACACATGTTTATTTCTATCTGTTTTTCCTTTTTTTCAAAAAAATCTGAATTTTCTATTGCTTCTGCCCAATCTTTTCCAATTTTTTCAAGAATAGAATTTATAAAGTTGGCTCCCATGCTGTCACAAGTGTTGAATTCTAATTTTAATTGATAATAATTAGGTTCAAGATTTGTGAGGTCTAATAAATTCATTGAAAGAATACCGCCACCACGTTTTTCCATATTGGCTGTAAGATCTTTGGTGTTGGAAATTAAAAATGCTTTTTTAGTATCAAAAAATGTTTTAAGTTTTGTATTATCTCCATAATAAAAGAAGTGAACTTGACCAATTTTTCTATTGTCAATAACTTTTGTTTTGATACCACCTCGCTCCATCCAAAATTTAGCAGCATTTGAAAGCGCTGCTACTACACTACTTTCTTCTGTAACCATAGGTACACAATAATCCTTACCATTAATTAAAAAATTAGGCGCTACACCAAATGGTAAATGAAAATTGGTTAACGTGTTTTCACTAAATCCTTCAAATTGTTTTTGAGCTTCTATATTGTCATACCAATAACCTGCAAAATTCTGTATAACTTCTACAGGACTTTCATACAAAAAGTTTTTTGCAAGCCATGAAATCTTATCGTATTTACTTAATTTAGAAAAACTGGATACTTTTTTCATTTTTTCGAATAACAATGGCAAAGATAAGTTATTTTTGCAATATTTACATAGTTTTTGTATACTATTTTCACTTTTTAATAATATTATATACAGAATAATGGACATTAAAGAAGTTCGTTTGGATAAATATCTTTGGGCAATAAGACTTTGTAAGACGCGTTCACTTGCGAGCGAATTGATAGAAGGAGGAAAAGTAAAAGTTAATAATTTAACTACTAAGCCTTCTAAAAAAGTGAAAGTTGGTGAAATTTACCGTGTGCACAAGGATGAAATTATCAAAGAAATTAAAGTATTAAAATTGCTTGATAAACGATTGTCTGCCAGTCTTGTTGTAGATTTTTATGAGGAGATTTCTAGCATTAATCTCAATGAAAATAAAAAGCATCAATCGGCATTTTTCTTTTCAAAAATAGATAGAGAAAAAGGTTTGGGACGTCCTACTAAAAAAGAACGACGCGAAATAGATAAATTTGGCGAATAAAGCGATGTCATTCAAAAAAATAAATAGTATTTGAAATAAAAAAAATATCTTTGCGCCATTAAAGAATAAGGTAAAGCCCTGGTGGAGAAATTGGTAGACTCGCCATCTTGAGGGGGTGGTTCTCGCAAGGGAGTGCTGGTTCGAATCCAGTCCAGGGCACTTTTCAAAAATTTCAATTTTATATTATTCATGATGTATATTCATTTTATTTCCTCTGATACGCGAAATGCTATTGTTTCTTGTAGAGATGGTGAGCAAAAAATAGGAGAGAGTATTCAATTTGCATCAGATATGAATTGGAATTCGGAAATAGAATACGTAATATTAGGCGTTCCGGAGGATATAGGTGTACGTGCAAATTATGGAAATATTGGAGCCGAAAATGCATTTAATGCTTTTTTAATGCGCTTTTTGAATATGCAAATCAATCAATATATAGACATAAGAAAAGTATTGATTTTGGGGGTAATAGATGTTGAAGATTTGAAAATAAAATGCGCTGAAAATTCTAGTATTAGTTCTCTTCGTGAAAATGTAGACATTATAGATTCCCGTCTTGCTGAATTAATTGCCTTTATACATTCTAAAAATGCCAAACCTATTGTAATTGGGGGTGGACATAATAATTCTTTTGGAATTATAAAAGGGATGGCTCAGACAAATTCTATTGAAGTACTGAATATAGATCCTCATTTTGATTATAGAATTTCAGAAGGGCGTCATAGTGGTAATGGCTTTCGATATGCAAAAGAGGCAGGCTTTATACATAAATACAGTGTTTTTGGCTTTCATCAAAATTATAACAATCAAAAAATGATAGATGATTTAAGGGAAGAGGATTCATTTTGTGTTACTAGTTTTGAATCTATATTATTTGAATCACATTCCATTGATCAGGCTCTCAAAAGGCATATTGATTTTCACGCAAAATCTATAGGGGTTGAATTGGATTTGGATAGTGTCAAAGATATGCCTTCATCGGCGAATACTCCTTCTGGATTTAGCGAAGAAGAGATTCGGAAAGTATTGTATAAAATTAGGGCAGAAAAAGAGGTATTGTATTATCATTTTGCAGAAGGAGCACCCATAGATAATATTCAATATAATAAAGTAGGAAAATTTTTGGCCTATTTGGTAGCAGATATTTTGGCTAAAAATAATAAATAACTATTTATGGGTATAATTTTAGCAATTGAAAGTTCTTGCGATGATACATCTGCAGCCATTATAAAAGATGGCGTAATATGTTCTAATATTGTATATACTCAAAAAATACATGAAGAATTTGGAGGGGTTGTTCCCGAATTAGCTTCTAGAAGTCATGAGAAAAATATAGTAGTAACCGTAGAGAAAGCTATAGCTGAATCGGGAATAACTATAAAAGATATTCAAGCTGTTGCATTTACACGTGGACCTGGATTGATTGGTTCGCTTCTTGTGGGCGTATGTTTCGCAAAATCATTTGCATTGGCACATAATATACCATTGATTGAAGTCAATCATATGCAAGCGCATGTCTTGAGTCCTTTTATTGAAAATCGAGAAATTGAATTTCCATTGATATGTATGGTTGTATCGGGAGGTCATACCCAATTAGTTTATATGAGAGATTATTTGGATATGGAAATAATTGGAAGCACAATAGATGATGCTGCAGGCGAAGCATTTGACAAAGCGGCAAAGATGCTAGGTCTTGATTATCCAGGTGGTCCATTGGTAGATAAATGGGCATTAGATGGTAATCCATTGACTTATACTTTTGCTAAACCTAGGATGGATAATTTTGATTTTAGTTTTAGTGGCTTAAAAACATCTATATTGTATTTTTTGCAAAAACAGATTCAGCAAAATCCAAACTTTGTTAAAGAAAATTTAGCTGATTTATGTGCTTCTATTCAACATGGAATAGTAGAGATATTAATAGATAAGTTAAAATTGTCTATTAAAAAATACAAGGTGAAATCAGTTTGTCTTGCTGGAGGCGTTTCAGCTAATAGTGAACTTAGGAAAAGATTTATAGAAAGTGTATCTTCAATGCAAGCAAAAGCTTATGTTCCTGCATTTCAATATTGTACAGATAATGCAGGGATGATCGCAATTGCTGCTTATTTTAAATATCAGCGTGGGTTGTTTTCCACACAAAGCGTAGAGCCAATGGTTAAAAATTACGCTATTTGATAATTTTTAAATTATTTTTGCAATATTATTTTTAAATTAGATTTACAGATTGAAATCCTTTATTCGAACTTTTTTATTTTTAGTTGTATTGATGTCTTTGACTTCTTTCAATTTGCTAGAAAATAATAGTGTTGTATATGTTTCTCCTATGCCTATTAAAACTACGGCAAATATTACTTGTGATTATTCCATTCGAAGTATAGAGGTATATAATATATTAGGTATTCAAGTAGTGAATAATATATCGGAAGGTATTATTGATTTTTCAAGCTTGCCTAGCGGATATTATATTATAAAAGTATACACAAATAAAGGAGAATTCGTCAAACGAGTTCAAAAAATCTAGTCCAGTATGGTGCCTTTATTGAAAAGAATTACGCTTCCTGGTTTTGAACGTGTGCCCGCATATAAGGTGTTTTCTATTGTTTTAAAAGAAGTTTTTTCTCCTATTCTGGTATTGAGAGCGAAAGCCATTGCTTTTAGTTTCTTTTTGGCACTTTTTCCTTCTATGATCTTCTTATTTAGTCTATTGCCTTATGTTCCTATAGATAATTTTACAAATGATATTATAGGTTATTTTAAGAATGTAATGCCCAATAAAGAAATGGTAGAAATATTTGTTCCTATAATTAATGATATTATAGAAAAACCAAGAGGAGGTGTGTTGTCAATAGGTTTTTTCTTAATTATATTTTTTATGAAGAATGGTGTAATTACCATGATGCAATCTTTTAATGTTCATTTTGATCAAAAAAATAAAATGATATTTATTAAGAATCAGGTTAAATCTATATTTTTGACACTTATAATTTTATTTCTGTTTGTAGTTACAATTGTTTTATTGGTTCTAGGTAAGACAATCATGTCATTTATATTTGATTTCTTTGATTATGATGGTGATTTTTTGGTGATTTTAATTGATTTTTTGCGTTATACTATCAGTATTGTTCTTAATTATATTGTGGTTTCTATTTTATATTATTTCGGACCCTCTGTAAAAATCCAGAATAATTATTTTACGCCTGGTGCTATAGTTGCTACTACATTAATTATATTTGTTTCCTTTTTGTTTTCAAAATATATTGTACATTTTGGTAATTATAATAATCTTTATGGTTCTTTTGGAACTATAATGCTTACGCTCATTTGGCTGTATTGGAATAGTCTGGCAATCTTGATAGGATTTGAATTTAATCGAAGTATCTTTACATTAAAGACAAAGAAAAGTAAATTACAGTAATTTATTTTTCTTTGTGATATGTTTTGTGGAATTCAGAAATAGGTATTGAATTTACAATACAAGTTTTTACAATCCACCTATTTTTAGTGTCGTATTTATATGTATATTCCGATTGATAATATACAGATTTCAGGCCATTATGCTCCTTTTTTATTGAGCCTATTCGAGATTCAGCAATCAATAAGTTGAATATATTATATGTTGAAATAATATGAGATGTTTGATTCATTCTAGGATTATATCGCATTTCTACAACTGTTTTTTCTTTATTGGAATCAAGTTGATAGGAATAATAAAATACTTCTTCAAGTTCATTGCCGGCGTTGTAAAATTCTTTTTTAATCAATTGATTTTGATTGTCATAGCTGTATTTATACTTCATGTTCATCGCTATGTTTACTTCGGTTTCTAATAAATTTTGTTTGTTGTAGAAATATTCAAATTTAGATATAGACTGATTACTTGATGATAAGATGCTTTTTTTTACCAATTGATTTTTATCATTGTATATGTTTTGTGATTCAGTAGATAAAAAATTACCATGATTTATCTCTTTAACTAAGCGATTTTGAGCATCATAAATCTCTTTCGTTTCAAATCCTGTTTCTCTTACCCATTCATTATTTATATTTTTATAATAGATAATTGACGCTTCTTCTTGAGCATACATTTTTGGACTATAAAATATGATTAATAATAATATATATCTCATGAGCTTATCTTTAGAATTTCAATAACTCCATATTTAATTTATCAATTAGTTTATAAACAGTAGTTCGAGTATATTTGTATTTTGGCATTTGCATACCATCACCAATGTCTACCATTTCCCTTTCATTGATTTGTGCTTTTAGCTCTGGTCTTTGTTCCAGTATATCTTTTGTCTTTGAATAGGAAGCTTCTATAATTCCGCCATAGACAGGTGAAAAAATAAATGTACTTAAAATATAGTTATCCACTATACTTCCCCATTGATCAAAACGTATACTGCTATTTGATTTCAAATGATCAAATCCACGACGACTGGGTTTTATTATAAAACCTTCTTTAATTGTAATTGAGGTAGCTATTACAGCTCCTACAATACCAAAATTCCAAATTAATAAATACTTTATACTTTCATTATCATCATTTTTTCGTTGATAGTAATTATATAATTCAATTGGAATTAAAAGATTAATTGTATGAAATGGTTTGTTTTTTGGAATTTTAGCATAGTTGTATTCCTTTTTATTAAAATCATGATAAATAAGATAATAAAACGTATCATTATAACAAACCAATGGAAAAACTTTTGGTTTTTCTTGTTTTCTATAATCTTTTTCTTCAAAATAATCTAATACTTTTTTTGAAACATTTTTTTCCAACATAGAATCAAGTTTCAAATCGTTATCATATGATATGGTATAGGTCTCGTACTTGTCATCAAAGATAATAGTATCAACACTTTTAATCATTTGAAATCCATCGCCATAACTATTATGTTCATGAATCAGATCGTTGAAGGACGTGTATAACCCATCAATATGTTTTTTGGAATTGATCTGATTAAAAGTAGTTTTGTCAAATGTATATTGATTTGAATTTTGAGAGTAGCAATAAGAGATTAGGATTATTAAAAGAAATGTTAAATGTAATTTAAACATGTGTTCTCTTAAAAATCAAATTTGATACCTTGTGCCAATGGTAAATCTTTACCATAATTGATAGTATTAGTTTGTCTGCGCATGTAGACTTTCCAGGCATCCGATCCACTTTCTCTTCCGCCTCCTGTTTCTTTTTCACCACCAAATGCGCCTCCTATTTCTGCTCCCGAAGTTCCAATATTGACATTAGCAATTCCACAGTCACTTCCACTTGCCGATAAAAATTGTTCTGCCTCACGCATATTCATCGTCATTATGGCACTTGATAATCCTTGTTTTACGCCATTTTGCATAGCTATTGCTTCATCCAAAGTGCTATATTTCATCAAATATAAAATAGGTGCAAATGTCTCTGCTTGAACGATTTTCATATCATTGCTCGCTTCAAAAATACAAGGTTTTACATAACAATTGCTCCCTAAATTTTCTATAACGCCTCCTGCAACTAATTCTTTAGCTCCTTCGTTTTTGGCTTGTGCTATCGCTTTCAAATATGTATCAACCGCCAATGTATCAATCAATGGCCCCATGTGATTGTTTGAATCCAATGGATTTCCAATTTTAATTTGTTGGTATGCACTTATCAGGAGCTCTTTAACTTTGTCATACACACTTTCGTGAATGATTAATCGTCTTGTACTCGTACAACGTTGGCCTGCAGTTCCTACCGAACCAAATACAATACCGGGAACTGACATTTTGAGGTCAGCACTTTCTGTAATAATAATAGCATTATTTCCACCTAATTCGAGTAGACAACGTCCCAATCTTGCGCCTACAGTTTGTCCAACCGCTTTTCCCATTCGTGTAGAACCTGTAGCTGAAATCAAAGGTACACGCTCGTCTTTTGTCATCAATTCTCCAATTACAAAATCTCCATTGATAAGGTTACTTACTCCTTCTGGCACATCATTTTTGTCAAATACTTCATTTACAATGAATTGACAAGCTAGTCCACATAATGGCGCTTTTTCGGAAGGTTTCCAAATACATACATCGCCACAAACCCAAGCCAACATTGAATTCCAAGCCCAAACGGCCACTGGGAAGTTAAATGCAGAAATTACACCTACAATTCCAAGAGGATGATATTGTTCGTACATTCTATGGTTGGGTCTTTCGCTATGCATAGTAAGTCCGTACAACTGACGAGATAATCCTACCGCAAAATCACAAATGTCTATGATTTCCTGAACTTCGCCCAATCCTTCTTGAAGCGATTTGCCCATTTCGTAGCTTACTAATTTGCCTAAATCGTCTTTATATTTTCTAAATCCTTCGCCTAACTGACGCACTATTTCACCTCTTTTAGGTGCTGGAACATTTCTCCAAGATTCAAAAGCTGATGCAGCTGTATTTACAATTTGTTCATATTGAGCAGGTGAAGCAGAGAATACACTACCTATTTCTGTGCCATCTACTGGCGAAAAAGAGGTGATTTTTGAACCTTCGCCGTTTAAGTAAATTTTGCCAGATGAAACACCACTGTTTTCTTTTTGTATATTAAATGTTTTTAAAAATTCCATGATTTTTTCTTGATTAATTATAAGTGCAAATATAGGTATAGTCTACTTTATTTGGAAGAAAATCTTTGTCGTACCACTTCGTAAAGCATAATGGCAGCGCTATTGGAGACGTTCATACTGTCTATTTTCCCCAGCATAGGAATTTTGATTAAGGAAGAAGCTTTCTCAATCCAAA
>JBEIDU010000056.1:0-12070 GCA_040383345.1 Chitinophagales bacterium
ACCACTTCTTATTTCGATACATAATACAATAAGAAAAATAAAAAAAGGAATATTCGATGGTATGTATTGAGGAGACGCAAGTTCAAACGCAATACAATTAATAACATTAAGATTAGGTGATCTTAACGATAATTTACTAATGTTAACTACACAATCGTTAAGTGGCTTAATAGCAGGGTGTGATGGTATGGTTATTGATACTTTTAATGGAGAATATAATTCATTTTCAAATAGAATGAGCCGAAATATTTTTAATATATTAAAAGAAGAAGCTTATCTTGATAAAGTAGATGACCCTTCTTTTGGGAGCTATTTTATAGAAAATTATACAAAAAAAATTGCAGAAAAAATATATCAATTACTATAATCAAACTATGGACATCGCACTAGAACTCAATAATATTTCCAAAAAATATAGTAATTACCAAGCTTTGGATAATATAAGCTTTTCGGTTCCGAAAGGAAGTATTTTTGGGATTTTAGGTCCTAATGGAGCTGGAAAAACTACGATGCTACGAATTATTACGGGGATTTTCCTACAAGACTCCGGTGAAGTGCGCCTCAATGGTGTCTTAGCCAATGGCCTATCGAATAGTGCCGATATTGGATACATGCCCGAAGAGCGCGGCTTGTACAAAAAAATGAAAGTAGAAGAGCAAGCTATATATTTAGCTCAATTAAAAGGCATGTCTTATTCCGAAGCCAAAGAAAAAGTCAATACTTGGTTTCAAAAATTGGGAATGGAAGAATGGAAGAATAAAAAAATGGAAGAATTGAGCAAAGGTATGGGACAAAAATTACAATTTGTATGTACTGTAGTACATAATCCTTCCTTAATTATTCTAGACGAACCTTTTACTGGATTGGATCCCTTAAATGCAGATTTGATAAAAGATGAAATTTTCAATCTTGCCAAGCAAGGAAGTACCATTCTTTTTAGTACACATAGAATGGAACAAGTAGATGAAATTTGCAATCAAATTGTATTGATAAATAAAGGGAAAATTATACTTAATAGCAATGTAAAAGATGCTCAAAAAAGCTATCATAACAATCAATTTATTATAGGCACCGAAGATTTTAATGCTTTTCAAGATTCGGAATTATTTCATATAATTAAAAAAGAAAACCAACAAGTAATCCTTAAGTTAAATGAAGAAAAATCAATGAATGAAATCTTGAAATACATAGTATCTAAAGACATTCATATTCAGTCAATAAGAGAGAATTTACCGTCATTGCACGAAATATTTATACAACGAGTAAAAGAACACAATATATGAATTGGAAAGAACAAATTGGATATGGAAAATTAGATAATATTTTTACAGGTTTTATAATTGCCATTGCTTGTATGTTAGGGGCTTATTATTTTCAGATTAGATTTTATGCTCTTCAATCATTATGGGCTTACAATCAAAATTTCATTGTTCCTATAATAAAAATGAGTATTTTAGCTGTATTACCTGCTTGTTTACTTTTCAATCATTTTGACAAACTGTTTGCTTTTAGAGGTGCTTTGATAGCGTTAGTATTGGCAGGAACTTATTTTGTGGTTAAATATGTAATCTAATTATTATGATTTTAAACAAAATTCCAGCCATACTTCATGATGAGCATGTAATTTATAATTTCCCATTAATTTCGGATTCATTGCCATTAAATCAATTTATTGGGAAAAAGATAAAAATCACCTTTGAACATAAGCTTACGTGCATTGATTGCCAAAAAAACGTAAGTAAATTTTATGGACAAGGATTATGTTATGTTTGTACCATGTTGTCGCCTATGAATTCGCCTTGTATTATCAATCCCGAATTATGCGAAGCCCATTTGGGAAAAGGCCGAGATATTGAATGGGAAAAAGCCAATCATCTTCAGCCTCATATAGTATATCTGGCGAATTCAGGTGGACTAAAAGTGGGTGTAACGCGTGCCGACCAAATCCCTACAAGATGGATAGATCAAGGTGCGGACGAAGTGATTATACTAGCCAATACACCCTATCGTCAGCTTGCTGGAGCGATAGAAGTATTCTTAAAACAATTTCTCAGCGACAAAACCAATTGGCGTGTCATGCTCAAAAATGAGAAAATTGACGGGATCGATTTATTGTCCGAAAAACAAACATATGCGGCGAAATTACCATCCTCTTTACAAGAATATATTTCGGACGATGATACATGCTATCACTTAAATTTTCCAACTGAAATTTTATCAAAAACAGTGAAATCTGTAAAACTAGACAAAGTACCTATTCTGGAAGGTATTCTAACGGGTATAAAAGGTCAATATTTAATTTTGGACAGTGAACAAGTTATCAATATTCGTTCACATGCAGGATTTAATGTTTCAATTGTTTTTGAATAATGTCCCGAATTTTAAAAAAAAAATATTACACTTTATATTTTTTTATTTGCTAGCGCTTTTTTGTTAGCAGGAACTTTATATATTTACAATATTATATCCATCAAAAACTATTCTTATTTTTTACCTAAACTTAAAGGATACAATATTTTAGGAATCGATGTCTCACGCTATCAAGATAATATTAATTGGGAAATGGTAGCTAATCAAGATATTTCTTTTGCATTTATTAAAGCTACTGAAGGTAATTATAAAATCGATCCTTTTTTTAAAAAAAATTGGCGAAACATCAAAAAAACATCTATATTGAGAGGTGCCTATCATTTTTATCGTCCCGAAATGGATTGGAAATCACAATACAAGCTCTTTGTAAATACGGTTACACTTGAACCAGGCGATCTACCTCCAGTATTAGATATTGAACATATACGAAGAGATAAAAATCGAGTTCAATTGATAATAGACATGAAAAAATGGCTTAAAGCAGTTGAAAAATATTATGGTATAAAACCTATCGTTTATTCCTATCAAAGTTATTATAATGACCATTTATTAGATGAATTTAGAGACTATAATTTATGGATAGCAAGTTACCGAATTACTGCACCTATACTAGATGATGATGGACATTGGGAATTTTGGCAATATACCGACAAAGCTCACCTTGAAGGTATAGAACACAAAATTGATTTAAACTGCTTCTATGGGAATAAAGAGCAGTTAAAGAAATTATTAAAAAAATAATTAGGTAACCTATTTTTTTTGCATTAATTTTGATATATTTATAAAATGTAATTGTTCATCAAATAGCATCATATCACTTTTCTAATACTATAATTAAAAACTCATGAAATTTAATACAATCCTCTGCCCTATTGACTTTTCGAAGTATAGTGAGAAAATCGTAGAGATGGCTAGTACACTATCTTCAAGCAACACAATACACATCTATCATTGTCTTGAAATCAATACTATTTCAGACCCACAAGGTTTTCCAATCCAGTTATCTAATGATATGGATTTATTGAAATCGGATAACAAAACTTATAAAGCTTTTCAACTCAAAATAGCCGCTTTATACCCTCAGTTTAATTTTATTTTTGAATTTGAAAGAACGCATTCAATAGGCGAAAGTATTATAGCATATTCAGAAAAAATAAAAGCAGATGCTATCATAATGGGAAGTCATGGCAAAAGTGGACTTGAACGATTATTGATGGGAAGTGTAGCAGAAAATATACTTCGACATTACCAAAAATCTGTCATATTGTGTAAATTTTAATAAAAAAAATCAATAATTTTTATCCAATATATAATTAAAAAAGACCTGCCATAAAGCAAGTCTTTTTTAATATCATAACATAAATTTAGTCTTAAAAAGTAACTAAAGAAGGAGTTACATTTGTTTGTGTAACTTTTTTAGCCAACGTAAAATTGTCCAATAAATTTTTGATTGGGGCATAATTCAAAAAAGCAGTTTTAACCAAATCTTTCAATTCGCCGTTACCTTTCATTTTGAGATAATCTACACTTATTTTATATACAGTTTCACTGATTCCTTTAACTATTACAGGATTATTATAATACTGTTCTCTTAATTTTAAATCTCGCTGATCATATTCTAATTTTCCTGAATTTGGATCTTCTTTAACAGTTAGTTTTGGTGAATTTCTTTTAAATTCCTCCAACATCATTCTATTTTGTTGTAAATTCGTCAATTCCTTGATATTCATATCTATGGCATCTGTTAAATCAGTTTTCCCCATTTCTTCCCATACTTTTTTAGCATCCAAATAATTTAATGACAACATTAGTAAATATGCTTTGTATTTCAAATGCAAATCTTTATCATTTAATTTTTTATATAAATCAGAAGCTAATGCATAATTATTTTCTTTTTCAGCAGCAAGAGCATAAGAATAAACATCATCTGGGGTACCTTTAGCTATTAGAGTATCTGCTATTACATTGTATACAATATTCATTTGTTCAATTTTGCCTGCTTTTTTCAATTCTGCGGCATATTTTGCATAACCTTCCATTACACCACCTTGAGCATAAAACTCCATTGCTTTCAAATAATCTCCTTGATTAAAATACAAATCCCCCGCTTTTTTATAGCCTTTTTTCTCTTTAGTTAGAATATAGGTTTGGGCAGCCAATGCTCTTGTCTCCGCTTTCGTTGAATATAAATCAGCTATCATAACAATTCCTTCATTATAACCTGCTTTCAAATAATATTCTAGTGCTTTTGGGTAGAAATCTTTACCCATATCAAAATATTCATTTCCAATCAATCGATTTGCCTCAACAGGACCTACTGATTTAGAAAGCGATTGGAAAGCTTTGGTCATATTTTTTTGTTCTTCTTTGGTATCTTTTGACTTAAATGCATCTTCCAAATAAGCTTCTCCTACCTTTTTACTTAAATCTTTTTTATTTTCTTTTCCTCCTTTTGCATACCATCTAGAAGCTGTTTGCAAATCACCTGCATTGTAATATGCATCTCCTATAATTATCGCACCTTCTTTTATCATTTTCATATCTTTGAACAATTCATTCGCTTCACGAATTTTATCATTCTTTTTTTGAGTATTCTCTTCAGCCATTGCTTGTTCTATCAACTTATTTGCTTTGGCCATTTTTTTCTCATCTACAATGGGTTCATTTGTAGGTTTTTTGCTTTTTTGAGCTTGCATGTCCATGCTAAGTCCAAAAACAAATATGGATAGGATTATTAATAATTTTTTCATAATTAATCTATTTTGAGGCAAAAATACATTTTTTTTTTAAAATAATACCTATTTTTTTATTGTTTTGAAATAGAATTAAAAATAGATACTCTATATTTGCATTTTAATTATAAAGAAATGATTATTTTAAAAACATTAGGATCTTTGCTTTTGATATTTGTATTGGCTATACTTTTCACAGGTGCAATTCTACCACACAATGATAAAATTGAATTTAGTAAAGAAGGAAATTTCAATTCACAATGTGTTATTGATCAAATCAATGATTTAAAAAAATGGGATAAATGGAGCGCATGGCACCATATGGATCCCAACATGAAAATAAGTTATGGTGCTATTACATCTGGAAAAGGTGCAAGTTATTCTTGGGATGGTAATTCAAAAGTTGGTAAGGGCGTTTTAACAATTATGTCTGCGGATGAAAATAGTATTGATATAGAAATTAATGTAGATGGAAATATCGGAAAATCTCATATAGAAGCTAATGAAACTAAGCTAATATGGTCTATGGATATTGAAAAATCTGAAAACAATATTGTAGAATTTTTCTTTGGAGGTTATAAATACATTCTCTTCAATTTCATGATGAAAAAAGATTTGACAACAAATCTTGAAAATCTAGCAATCGCTTGTAAATAAAATTTTATTTCACCTCCACTAGCAAATTCTGAGCAACTTTGTTTGATAAATTTAATGATCTTCCATCAATATCCACAAGTATTGTATGATCATAATCATCTATGTCTATCACTTTTATGACAGATCCCAATTGAAGTTTTAACTTATTTAAATGCAATAAAAAATCATCCGAAGAATCTAATACACCCAATATTTTAACAACCTTTTTCAACGGTATATCAGACAAAGGCACAAATGAATTTTCTTGTATTTTCCCCCTTTTATCTGGAATTGGATCACCATGAGGATCATTTTTAGGAAACCCTAAAAATTTATCTAATTTATCAATTAAACTTATCGAATTGATGTGCTCTAATTCCTCGGCTATCTCGTGAATTTCATTCCAAGAAAATGCCAATTTATTTACCAAAAAACATTCCCAAAGCCTATGTTTACGCAATTGCATCAATGCTATTTCATTTCCTTTTGAAGTAAGTGAAGCACCTTTATATAATTGATATTGAATTAAATCCTTTTCTGCCAATTTTTTGAGCATATCCGATACCGAAGCGGCCTTATTCTGAATACTGTGCGCTATACTATTGGTACTAACGGGATATCCATTTTTCATCCCAATTTTCAAAATCGTTTTTAGGTAATTTTCTTCACTAATAGAAAGTTGCATTTTTTAATTTTTAGGCAAAGCTAAAAATTTTTCGTAAGAATTCTCCAAAAATTCAAATCCGTCGTTTAAAATTCTTGATTTTTCAATTCGTTGCGAATTCAGAAAAATTTCACTAAAATCTCCTAATAAAAACTTGAAAATAAAAGAGGGAAATGGAATCAAAACAAAAGCTTTATTATGGAACTCAAAGTATTTTTTATAAAAATTTCTATAAGTTAGCGTATTTGAAACGGCATTATAAACTCCAGTTTCTTTCTTTTCAATTAGAAATAAAAACATTCGGCTCAAATCCAAAGAAGAAACCCAAGAAAGATAGGAGTCTCCCCCATCAAATATTTGTGCAAAACGAAATGGAGTGGTCATCATTAATTTTGGATAAGCACCCTCTTTATGGTCTAATACAATACTAATTCGTATAATTGAAAAAGGGATTTTATCCAATGAAACCGCTCGTTCCCATTTGTCACACAATTGCGCCATAAACCCACTTCCTAATTTTGAATTTTCTGTCAAAATTTGATTTTTGGCATTACCATAATATCCTATTGCTGAAGCTTGAATGAAAAAATTTGTTTTTATCTTCCCATCATTGATTAATTTACATAAAAATTTAGTAGATAATATTCTACTATCTTCCAATTCTTTTTTGCGACTTATAGTCCAAAATTTCTCAGCAATATTTGCCCCAGCTAAATTAATTACAGCTTCAAAATTAAAAGTTTCATTTCCATCATAAATTTCCTGATTGGGTATCCAATAAAAGAGATGTTGATTCACCTTTTTCGTTTGAGTGGATAGTATATATACTTCATGTCCATTTTTCTCTAGATGCTTTTTTAAATTTCTACCTACAAAGCCTGAACCTCCAGCTATTAATATTTTACCCATATCAGAATAATTTGATTATTATAAAACTATAGTACTTTTACAAATGTAATGAATTTTGTATCAAACATAACACACTAAATAAAATGAGAAGACGAAATGTGGATAAAAATTCGAAAATAAAATTAAAAATTGGCCTCTATTTAAAAATAAAACACTATTTTTGCACCCGATTTTAAACAATTTTAATCCAAATAAAAAATAACTAGAATGTCTAATAGCGGTAAAATACAGCAAGTAATTGGTCCAGTAGTGGATGTTTATTTTGGCGAAGGTGCGCAATTGCCAAAAATTTTGAATGCCCTTGAAATTACAAAAGGTAATGGTCAAAAAATTATCTTAGAAGTGCAACAACATCTTGGAGATAATAAGGTAAGAGCTATAGCAATGGACTCAACTGATGGACTCGTAAGAGGCATGCAAGTAACAGATACAGGTAGCCAAATTACAATGCCTGTTGGAAATGCTATTAGAGGAAGACTATTTAATGTAATAGGAGAGCCAATTGATGGCATCAAACAAGAGTTAACAAAAGAAGGTGGATATACGATTCATAATAAACCACCAAAATATGAAGAATTATCAACTTCATCAGAGGTTTTATTTACAGGTATCAAAGTTATAGATTTGATTGAGCCTTATGCAAAAGGAGGAAAAATTGGATTATTTGGAGGTGCAGGAGTAGGTAAAACGGTATTGATCATGGAGCTGATTAATAATATCGCAAAAGCATATGAAGGGATGTCTGTATTTGCAGGTGTAGGAGAAATAACACGTGAGGGAAATGATCTTTTGAGAGAGATGATTGAGTCAAATGTAATCAAATACGGAGAAGAATTCAAGCATTCTATGGAAGAAGGTGGATGGGATTTGGACAAAGTAGATCCAAAAGCATTGGAAACATCACAAGCTACCTTGGTTTTCGGTCAAATGAACGAGCCTCCTGGAGCAAGAGCTAGAGTAGCCTTGTCAGGATTGACAATTGCTGAGTATTTCCGTGATGGTGGACCAGACAAAGACAAAGGACAAGGAAAAGACATTTTATTCTTTGTAGATAATATCTTCCGTTTTACACAAGCAGGATCTGAAGTATCGGCTCTTTTGGGTCGTATGCCATCAGCGGTAGGTTATCAACCAACTTTGGCTACAGAGATGGGATTGATGCAAGAGCGAATTACGTCTACAAAGAAAGGTTCTATTACTTCGGTACAAGCGGTTTACGTTCCTGCGGATGACTTAACGGATCCGGCACCAGCTACTACATTTGCTCACTTAGATGCTACAACCGTATTGAGTAGAAAAATTGCAGAGCTTGGTATTTATCCAGCGGTAGATCCTTTGGATTCTACATCTAGAATATTATCTCCAGAAATTGTAGGGGAAGCACACTATAATTGTACACAAAGAGTAAAAGAAATATTACAACGATACAAAGAGTTGCAAGATATTATTGCAATCTTGGGTATGGACGAGTTGAGTGAAGAAGATAAATTAGTGGTACATAGAGCTAGAAGAGTACAAAGATTCTTGTCTCAACCATTCCACGTAGCAGAACAATTTACAGGATTGAAAGGTGTATTGGTACCTATTGAAGATACTATTAAAGGATTCAATATGATTATTGATGGTGAAGTAGATGAGTATCCAGAAGCTGCTTTCAACTTGGTTGGAACCATTGAAGAAGCTATTGAAAAAGGTAAAAAAATGATGGCTAACTAATATTTCCATCTCTAAAATTTATAGAAACCAATGAGAATTGATATCATCACACCCGAAAAAACATTGTTTAGTTCAGAAAATGCACAATCTGTAATCTGTCCTGGCATTGAAGGTTCTTTTCAATTATTAGAAAATCACGCGCCTATTATTTCAGCATTGAAAAAAGGAGAATTGACTGTAGTAGAAACTGTATCAAATAATACGTTTACAATTGCTTCAGGCTTATTATAATGTAGAAAAAACACCGTAAACATATTGGTGGAAGAATAAATACAACTTGATATTTATACAAAAAAGCCCTTAATAATTCTTAAGGGCTTTTTTGTATATTTTAATTAATAAATAGTCCAAAAAAAAAGTCCAAAGAGAAATCTTTGGACTTTTGATATTAGCTTTCGAAGCTTCTTACAACTTTTTCTCTGTAAGCCGCTTTGGTAATTCTATTTCTTTCTCTAACAGATTTTTTGGTGAAAGCCGTACGACTTCTCAACTCTTTAACAACGCCTGTTTGATCAAATTTTTTCTTATATTTTTTGAGTGCCTTTTCTATAGAATCAGAATCTCTTGTATCAATAATTAACATAAAAACATATACCTCCTTTTTTTAGCGATTGCAAATATAGTGATATTTTTATTTTTCGTTCAATATTTCTCTAGAAATCACTAATTTCTGAATTTCAGAAGTTCCTTCACCAATCGTACACAATTTGGCATCTCTATAATGCTTTTCTACAGGGAACTCTTTTATATATCCATATCCTCCAAAAATTTGTACGGCTTCATTGGCTACTTTACATGCAATTTCACTAGCATAATATTTAGCAATAGCAGATTCTTTGGTTACTTTTTTGCCATTATTTTTCAAATAAGCTGATTGATAGATAAGCAATTCTGCTGCTTCTATTTGTGTAGCCATATCTGCCAATTTGAAAGCGATTGCTTGCTTATCAGCAATAGGACGGCCAAACTGCTCACGTTCTTTACTATATTTGACAGCTGCTTCAAAAGCACCTTTTGCTATACCCAAACTCAACGCTGCAATAGAAATTCTACCACCATCCAATATTTTCATAGCTTGGATAAATCCATCTCCTTCTTTTCCTAATACAGCATCTTCGCTCACTCTACAGTTTTCAAAGATTACTTCGGCTGTTTCGGAAGCACGCATCCCTAATTTATCTTCTTTTTTACCCGCTTTCAATCCGGGATTTCCTCTTTCTACTATAAACGTAGTCATTCCTCTACTATCGAGCAACTCTCCTGTACGAGCTATAACTACCACTACATCACCTGTTTTCCCATGCGTAATGAAAGTTTTTTGGCCATTGATAACCCATTCGTTTCCTTCTTTTTTGGCAGTACACATCATACGCATTGCATCAGAACCTGTATTGGGTTCAGTCAAAGCCCATGCGCCAATAAATTCACCACTTGCTAATTTTGGGGTATATTTTTTACGTTGGTCTTCATTACCAAATGAAAATAAGTGCATAGAACACAATGAATTATGAGCAGCATAGCTCAATCCTATAGATCCACAGACTTTTGCCAATTCTTCAATAGCAATGATATACTCGTCATAGGACATTCCTGCGCCTCCATATTCTTCTGGAATTAACATACCCATCAGACCCATTTCGCCTAACTTTTCAAAAATATGTCTCGGAAATTCTTGGCTTTCGTCCCATGTTCTATAATGTGGCAACACTTCTTTTTTAGCAAATTCTCTGACAGAGTCTCTGATCATAGTTTGTTGCTCGGTATAACTAAAATTCATATCGTTTATATTTTATTTATGGACTGCAAATATACTGAAATTAGCAAAAAAATGTTAATATATCTTTCTTCATTTTTTTTTATTAAGATATATTAAAATCAAATTTATAAAGCTTTATATAGTATTCATATTACACACTAATAAATACTTTGCTTAGTTAATTATTCAAAAAGATAATTAGAGAGAAAGTTCTTTTTCGTTTGTTTTTTCTACTCGTGCCACAACACCTATACTTAGTTCATAAAGCAATACCAATGGCATAGCTACCATGAGTTGACTGACAACATCAGGCGAAGGGGTAATGGCACCTGCAACAATCAAGATAACGACATAAAGATGTCTTCTATATGTAGATAAAAAATTAGATGAAACGATACCAACTTTAGCCATAAAATACATCAAAACAGGTAGTTCAAACATAATACCACTCCACATTACGGTTGTACTTAAATTTTCAAAATAATTAGCAATATTAGGCATATTGGTAATTGTATCGCTAACTTTATATTGAGTCATAAACAAAAACGATATTGGAAAAATCAAAAAATATCCAAATGCAATTCCAATAAAAAAAAGTAAGAAACCAAAACTCAAAAGAGTTTGAGCGTATTTTTTTTCGCTATCCTTCAATGCAGGACTAATAAATCGCCAAATTTCCCAGAAAAAATAAGGCGCTGAGCCCATAATTCCTAAAGTAAATGCGGTCTTGATATGAAGATAGAATTGACCTGCAATTTCAGTATTGATTAATTTAATATCCAAGGTATCAAAACATAAATCATTGGACAATTTACAAAAAAACTTATAACTCCAAAATTCGGGACTTAAAGGGCCAAAAAGAATTTGATTGAATACAAAACTACTAAAAATAAAGATGATAATGGTAAGCAAAATAGTGAAAATGCAGGCTCGCACTACATGCCAACGTAATTCTTCTATATGGTCAAAAAAGCCCATTTCCTTCATTCTCTATCTTTATTTTGATTAATTAAATAATTGGTTTTTTATCTAAGGCACCTTTCAATGAGTTGATAACATCTATCTCAGAAGCATCAAAGCCTCTTATTTCAGCTAAATGGCAGCTCAACAAATCGGCAAAATGAATTTGATAAAAACTTTGCTCTACCCTATTTTTTCCTTTTGAGTCGATATTGAAAATGTGCGGTGTATATTTTTTAATAACCTCTTCATTCGAAAGTTTGCGCTCTTGATTTCTCTCATAATCATTTGCATTATTTAAAAACAATACGGCCAATTTATCATTAT
>JBEIDU010000057.1:0-11567 GCA_040383345.1 Chitinophagales bacterium
TGACATAGCTTGTGGAAAAAAGATAATTAAAGGATATCGGCAAATGAAAATGTATAATGACCAAGAAATGAACCCAATTCTAAGAAAACATAAGAAATAATATGATCTCGAAACGAATTTTAATCCTTCGTTTTTCTTCAATAGGTGATGTTTTAATTTTACTTCCTTTATTGAAAACAATTCAAAATAAGAAAATAAACTATCATTTTACTGTTGCATCTATTCCAAAACTAGCTTTTTTGTTTAAAGATATTCCAAATGTTAGTTTTATAGCGGTTGATTTTAAGGTTCATTATAAAGGATTTAAAGGCTTAATTGATTTATTTCGTCTTTTTTATGGACTTAAATTTGATTTAGTTTTGGATTTGCATGATGTAATACGCACCAAGGTTTTAAGACTTTTGTTTCAAATGCTTAGAATACCCGTTTATACATTTCAAAAAGGACGATCAGAAAAGAAAAAACGGATTAATGATGCGTTAAAAACACTGCCCAATCTTCCTACGACTTTTGATCGATATTTTGCTGGTTTTAAAGCTTTAGATAATGATTTTTATATTATTGAAAATCAATATTTTAAAAAAATTGAATTAAGTCAAGAATGCACTAATTTTTTAGGTGATAAAGAATCAAAATGGATAGGGATTGCGCCTTTTTCAAAGCACAAAAGTAAAGAATACAGCCTTGAAAAAATTAAGCAAATAATAGAGCGTTTTTCTTGTGAAAATAATATAAAGTTTATCTTTTTTGGACATGGAGAAGCTGAAAAAAATCAAATTGATAGCATTATTAAGGATAATGAAAAGGTAAAAAACGCTATTTTTAAATTTACTTTTGAGGAAGAATGTGCTATGATTTCTAATTTGAATATTTTGATCTCAATGGATAGTGCAAATGGACATCTTTCTTCATTATTTGGAGTGCCAACTATAACTATTTGGGGTGCAACGCATCCTGTAATTGGGTTTAAACCTTATTTACAACCTATAGAAAATCAAATTTTACCAAATTCAGAGCTATATCCCAATCTTCCCTTGTCTGTTTATGGAAAGGTGAAAAAGCGTGAATATGAAACTATTATTAATTCTATCGATGTTGAAAAAATTGTAAATAGAGTTAAAGAAATATTAAAGCTCGGCTAATCGTTTTTTCTCCGTTAAAAATTCTTCCCATATTTCATTTACGATATCAGCAGCAGGCAATATTTTGTTAATATTGGCACTTACTTGTCCTATCTCAAGTTCGCCTTCTATTAAATCACCTTCAAACATTCCTTTTTTTGCTCTTCCTTTGCCTAAAATAGCTTTTAATGTATCCAAATCTTTTCCCATGGTTTCTGCAATTTCTACTTGATTATAAAACTCATTTTTTAATAAACGAACAGGAGTTAATTGCTTCATCATCAATTTAGTATCTCCTTCTTGCGCATGTATTACTTTAAGTTTGAATGCATCATGTGCACTACTTTCAAGAGAGGCTACAAATCTGCTTCCAATTTGAACAGCATCAGCTCCTAATGCAAAGGCTGCCAGCATACTTTTACCACATCCTATACCACCTGCTGCAATCAATGGAATCTGAATAGTTTTTCGAACCGATGGTATTAAGCATAAAGTGGTGGTTTCTTCACGTCCATTATGACCACCTGCTTCAAATCCTTCCGCTACGACAGCATCAACTCCTGCATCCTGACTTTTTAAAGCAAATTTAGCGCTACTTACCACATGTACAACTTTTATACCTTCATTTTTTAGGATTTGTGTCCATGTTTTTGGATTTCCTGCGGATGTGAATACTATTGGGACTTTAAATTCAATAATGCTTTCAATATGTTTTTCAATATCGGGATATAACAATGGAAGATTTACTGCAAAAGGCTTAATGGTATGGTCTTTCATTTTTGAAAGATGTTCTCTCAATACCTCTGGGTACATAGAGCCAGCTCCAATGATTCCAAGACCGCCAGCCTCACTTACTGCATGAGCCAATTTCCATCCACTACACCATATCATTCCAGCTTGAATAATGGGTTTTTCTATACCAAAAAGTGTACAAATTGAATTTGAGTTCATATAGTTTAGTTTAAATTTATTTTTTGATTAAACGTTTGATTATCAATTTCCCAAATAATACTATTTGGTATTTTACTTAAATCTTCATCGTGTGAATTAATTAGTATTGTATGATTTTTACAGAATTGTAATATTATTTCCTTTAGTTTCTTTCTCTTTGATAAATCTAAAAAAGCAGTAGGCTCATCCAGCAGGATAATTGGAGTGTTTCTTGCTATGGCACGAGCTATGAAAATCCATTGTCGCTCACCCTCACTTAATTCATTAATATTTCTATTCATAAAATCTTTAATTTCAAAAAGATTGATTATATGATCTCTATCATGATCCATAATTTGTGAAAAAGAAAAAATTTCGTGTACGAATATTTCAGATTGAGGTTGTGATGCATAGCATATACTGATTAAATCAGATACTTGAAATGAATTTAACATGTAAATATCATGATTTTGAATCAATACTTGACCTTCATATTTTCTTTGTAGTCCAGTTAAAAGTTGAAAAAAAGTCGTTTTGCCAATTCCATTATCTCCATATATTGTATGAACTTTATTTGATTCAAATAAAAGATTCATTTGCTTAAAAAGCTGTTTATTGTGTAATTCAAAAGTTAAATTTTTAACTTGTATCATGCTTTGTTTTGTCTAAAAAGTAAATATAAAGTAAATGGTACACCCAAAATGCTTAAAATAATGTTGATAGAAATAACTTGGTTGAAAACCTCAAAATGACTAATAAAAAGACAAATTAGGGCAATGGAAGAAGCTATCAATGAAGTATAAGTTAAAAGAATTTCGTGTCTATTATTTTTTATAATCATTTTTGCCAAATGAGGTGCTATTAATCCTAGGAAGCCAATAGGACCCGAGATAGCTGTTATAATAGCAACAAGTATTGATGCTATCCATACGATTTTACTAGTAAAAGATTTTATATTTAAGCCAAGATTATGAGCATAAATTGTACCTAAAAGATATTTATTTGCTTGAATTGCAAGATGAAATAAAAGTATATAACCCACTGAAACAGATGTTGCTAGTATAATTATTTTATAAAATTCTAGAACTTCAAAACTACCCAAATTCCATATGAAATTTTGTTTTAGTTGAGTATTGGTCATATATGATTCCAAAAATTGTTGAATAGCGCCCGAAAAAGTACCCACCAAAATACCTGAAAGGATGACTAATGATTGATTGATACTTTTTTTTATAATTTTTTGAATAAGAAAAAGCATAAAATATGCACCCATTAATGAAAAAAGAATTTGCATAAAAAAAATCAATGTACTATTGATATTTATATTAAAAAAATAGCAAATACTGCTTGAAAAAAAGATTAATATACTTGTGTAGAGTGAGGCTATTGGTGAAATACCCAATGTATATGGTGAAGCTAATGGATTTTGAAACAATGTCTGTAAGTACAAACCTACTATTGATAATCCAACAGATGAAAAAATAGCTGTAAGAACTGAATATGCACGTAACTTATAAATTATTTTAAGCATATTGAAATCCATTTGATAGTTTTGCACATCAAATGGATTGTATCTAAAAAATAAATTGAGCATAATCAGCGTTAGATTGATTATAATCAATAAAAAAAAACTCTTTTTAGAGGTCAAATCAAATAATAATTAGAAATACAAAAGTAAAAAAATAAAATGGAAAAAATTAGAATTCTTTGGGCAGATGATGAAGTAGATTTTCTAAAATCGCATATTATGTATTTGGAAGAGCGTGGCTACAAAGTGAAAAGTACTACAAATGGACAAGATGCCATAGATAAAGTTATTGAAGAGCCCTTTGATTTGATATTTTTGGATGAAAGTATGCCTGGTTTAAGTGGCTTAGAAACACTTCAAGAGCTCAAAAAGATTAGACCCAACATCCCTGTAGTTTTGGTTACAAAAAATGAAGAAGAAGATTTGATGGAAGATGCAATTGGTTCGCAAATTGCTGATTATTTGATCAAACCGGTCAAGCCTCAGCAAATTATCCTTACTATTAAGAAGTTGACTGAGAATAAAAAACTAATTACTGAAAAGACTAATAAAGCGTATCAGCAAGAATTTCAACGGATTTTTGCATCTATACAATCGGTAAATGATTATAAAGAATGGATTGAATTATATAAGAATTTGATATTTTGGGAATTGGAGCTAGATAGTAGCCAAAGCCATGATATGGAAAATATCTACAATATGCAGAAAAAGGAGGCAAATATTGAGTTTAATAAATTTGTGACCAAAAATTATATTCATTGGCTCAATAATCCCGAATCTGCACCTACTTTTTCACATAATTTACTTAAAAATAAAGTCTTTAATACCATAAAAGAGGACAAACCTACCTTTTTTATATTAATAGATAATTTGCGCTATGATCAATGGAAAACCATTCAGCCTTATATCGATGAATTATTTGATTTAAAGGAAGAAAGTATGTTTTTCAGTATACTTCCCACTGCTACTCAATACAGTAGAAATGCCATTTTTTCAGGAATGACACCCTTGGAAATTAGTGAAAAATTACCTCAATATTGGCTTTTTGACGATGAAGAAGGAGGGAAAAATATGTATGAAAAAGAGTTGCTTGAATATCAGTTGAAATCAAGTTTTAAAGATGAAGTCAAAAGTAGCTATTCCAAAGTTATTAGACAAGAAGATGGCATGGCCGTTATCAATAATTTGAATAATTTAATGAAGAATAAATTCAATGCTATTGTTTATAATTTTGTAGATATGATATCACATGCAAGAACAGAAATGGAAATGATGAAAGAATTGGCAAAAGATGATAAAGCGTTTCGTTCTTTGACCGTTACCTGGTTCGAACATTCAAATTTGCATAGTCTTTTGAAGAAATTGGCAGAAAAAAATGTAAATATTGTTTTTACCACCGATCATGGAACTACTCAGGTTCAGAGCCCCTCCAAGTGTGTAGGCGATAAACAAACATCTAATAATATTCGTTATAAAGCAGGGAAAAATCTGCAATTCAACGAAAAAGATGTCTTTATCGTAAAAAATCCAAAAGATGCCTTTCTGCCTCAAGCAAATTTAAGTACGACTTATATTTTTGCAAAAGAGGACAATTTTTTGATCTACCAAAATAATTATAATCAGTTTTCAAATTTCTTTAAAAATAGTTTTCAGCATGGCGGGATTTCTTTGGAAGAAATGATAATTCCTATTAGCTTTTATAAAAGCAAGTAAGGTCTAAAATTTATTTTAAAAGATTATTAATATTAACTTTTTCATATCAGTGTATATTTGTTTGAAGAATTAAAAATTAATTATGGATTTTAGTGCTACAAAAATAGAAAATTTATCGGTTCATCATATTGGAAATATAGCAATAGAAGATCCTTTGATATTATCAGATAAGGAAATCGACTTAAATCCAAAAATTGGACAAATTCTTAAAGATAGTTTTTTGAATCGATTTATGTTTCTTGGAAATTCATATCAATTCTCGCACACCAATTCGCTTCAATTTCATGAAATTTATAATTATGTTAGCAATATTTTAGGAAGTAATGAAGTGTTTCATGATACAACAATTAATATAGCAAAGCATTTATATCAAAAGTCCGTACATCCAAAGACCAAGGCAGGGGAATTATATATATGCAAATTTAATAATTGTGAATATGAAGGTTCTTATATAGATGCCATCGGAATTTTTAAAACGGAAAGTAAAACAACTTTCTTTGATGTAAACACACAAACTCAATCTTTTGAATTATCTTGTCAAGAAGGTATAGATATGTCCAAATTTGAAAAAGGATGCTTGATTTTGAACAAAGAAAAAGAGGCAGGGTATCAAGTATATATTGTAGATAATCAAAATAATAGAGGAGAGGAAGCCCTATACTGGCGCGAACATTTTCTAGGATTATCAATGCGAAACACCAATTTTTCGCAAACAAATTTACTTCTCAATATGACAAAAGAATATATTACAAAACAAATTCCAGCCGATTTTGTAGTAGATAGAACAGAGCAAATTGATTTATTGAATCGATCGGTGGATTTTTTTAAAAATAACGATACCTTTGACAAGGCTACTTTTGAAGAAGAAGTTTTTCAAGATAAGACGTTGATAAAATCCTTTCATAATTTCAACGAAGCTTATTTAGAAAAAAATGAAATTGTATTCCCTGATTCATTTAACATATCTCCAGAGGCTGTTAAAAAACAAGTCAAAGCTTTTAAAAGTGTATTGAAATTAGATAAAAATTTCCATATTTACATACATGGAAATAAAGATTTAATTGAAAAGGGGATCGATGAAAATGGTAAAAAGTTTTATAAAATATATTACGACAAGGAAGATTAATCCTTTAATTTATTTATAACAGAATCAATTACTGTGGGCGTTCGAAGAATTCGAAAATGTCCAGTTCCTTCTAGCTCTATAAGTTCTGCGTTTTTCCATTGTTTTACTACGGCTCTTGACTGTGAAATGGGAATTATTTTATCGGCTTTGTCATGAAATATCCATGCTTTTAGTACATTGACATTTTTTACAAATTCGCTTACATTTAGCATATATACATTCATATTTGTTTCTTTTTCAAGTCTATAAATGAGTCTAGATTTTACTTTTTGTGTAATGCCTACTTGATTTGCTACATAGTCTATTCGATCTATGAATTTATCGGGTGTGGTAATGAGGACGTATTTATCTATTTTTAATTTTTGATTTGCATATAAAGCATAGGTAGTTGCTACACCACCAAAAGAGTGGCTAATAATTGATGTGACTTTAAATTTTTCTATAAAAATCCCTACTAACTCTGTAAATTCCATTAAACTCGTTTTTCCTTTGCTGCTGAATCCATGCGAAGGACCATCAAAAGCAAAAATGGTATAATTTTCGGATTGCAATCGTTTTATAATATCTGCGAAATTACCTGCTTGTCCTTCCCAACCATGTACAAGCAAAATTTTCTTTTCACCCCCAAGCCATTGATAACATTGAATTTTAAAGTTTTTATAGTTGAAAATCTCTTTTATTGCTGTATTGAGAACATCTATTTCATGAGTACGAAGTATACTTATTTGTGGAGTTGTCAGCATTTTGTATGCATAATTTACTACAAAATTTGGTAATAAAATAGAAAGTAATCTAACTGCTTTTTTTTTCATTTGAAGGATTTTTAAAAGAAAAAACGCCAACATATTTATGTTGGCGTTTTGGGAATTTAAATAATTTTATATAAAAAAAATTATCCACTACAAGAAATACATCCTACTTCCATACAGCAAACAGGTCCAGTAACTACATTGGTTGTGAAATCATCCAATGCACTATCTTTATAATTGTGTGGTGTATGAATATCATTTACTTGAGGAGTTTCTTCTTCAATAGGAACTACGGTTGCTTCTTTTTCTATCGTAATTTTTTGTGCAGAAATAGCAGCTTTTGTACGTAAATAATATGTTCCGGTTTTCAATCCTTGTTCCCATGCATACATATGCATAGAGGAAAGCATTTTGTTATTAGCAGCTTCCAAGTGAATATTCATACTTTGACTTTGGCATATAAATGCACCTCTATCTGCAGCAAGATCTATGATAACTTTTTGTTTGATTTCCCAAACCGTTTTATATAGTTCTCGTAAAAATTGTGGTATTTCTTCAATATTTTGAATAGAACCATCTGCCGCAATAATTTTATTTTTCATGGTCTCATTCCACAATCCTAGTTCAACTAAGTCTTTCAATAAATGTTTATTAACAATAATAAAGTCACCACTATTTACTCTTCTCATATAGATATTAGATGTGTATGGTTCAAAGGCTTCATTATTTCCTAAAATTTGTGATGTAGAAGCCGTAGGCATTGGAGCTAATAATAGTGAATTTCTTGCACCAAATTTCTTTACATCAGCACGAAGACTTTCCCAATCATGTCTTTCATTTCCTGGATCTACATTCCATAGATCAAATTGGAAAATTCCATGACTTAAAGGAGATCCTTCAAAAGTTTCATAAGCACCTTCTTCTTTTGCCAATTCTATTGATGTTTTCATTGCAGAGTAGTAAATCGTTTCAAAAATATCGCGATTTAATTTTTTTGCTTCTGGACTATCAAAAGGGAAACGCATTAAAATAAATGCATCAGCAAGTCCTTGCACACCAATACCTATTGGACGATGACGAAGATTGCTTTTTTGTGCTTCAGGAACTGGATAGTAATTTACATCTATGATTTTGTTCAAATTTCTCGTTACAGTAGCAGTAACCTCTGCTAATTTTTCAAAATCATATGTTTTATCTTCTTTTACATATTTATTCAATGCCAAAGAAGCAAGATTACATACTGCTACCTCATCAGGAGCGGTATATTCAATGATTTCGGTACATAAATTACTACTTTTTATAGTACCCAAATTTTGTTGATTTGATTTTCTATTTGCATGATCCTTATACAAAATGTAAGGATTTCCTGTTTCTATCTGCAAAGCAATGATTTTTAACCATACTTCGCTTGCTGGAATTTGTTTTTTGAATTTTCCTTCGGCTTCATATTGTGTATACAATGCTTCGAAAGCATCTGAGTGAGTATCAGCTAGACCTGGGCATTCATTTGGACACATCAAGCTCCACATTTCGCTGTTTTTAAGACGTTTCATGAATAAATCTGGAATCCATAATCCGTAGAACAAGTCTCTCGCACGCATTTCTTCTTTTCCATTATTTTTTTTCAAATCCAAGAAGTCCATAATATCTGCATGCCAAGGCTCAAGATATACAGCAAAGGCACCTTTCCTTTTCCCACCACCTTGATCTACATATCTTGCCGTATCGTTAAACACTTTCAACATTGGTATAATACCATTGGAAGTGCCATTGGTGCCTTTGATATAACTACCATTAGCTCTAATATTGTGAATAGAAAGTCCAATTCCACCCGCGCTTTTTGATATTTGCGCACATTGTTTCAAGGTATCAAAAATTCCATCTATACTATCACCTTGAGTAGTCAACAAGAAGCAAGAAGATAGTTGTGGTTTTGGTGTACCTGCATTAAATAGGGTAGGAGTAGCATGTGTAAACCATTTTTCACTCATTAAATTGTATGTATTTATAGCTGACGCGATATCATTTTTGTGAATACCCACTGCCACACGCATAATCATGTGTTGTGGTCTTTCTGCAATTTTTCCGTCAATTTTTAATAAATACGATTTTTCTAAAGTTCTAAAGCCAAAATAATCATATGAACTATCTCTTGCATGTACGATGGCAGCGTCTAGTTCAGCAGCATTATCTTGTATGATTTTAAATATATCCTCTGCTATTAACCCAGCTTGTTCACCTGTTTCTTTCTGTACGTAATGAAAAAGATCATGCGCCACTTCGCTGAATTTCTTTTTTGTGTTTTTATGCAAATTGCTTACAGCTATTCTAGCCGCCAAAACGGCATAATCTGGATGTATGGAAGTCATAGAAGCGGCAGTTTGCGCTGCTAGTTCATCTAATTGTGTCGTTGAAACTCCGTCGTATATTCCCTTTACAACTGCCATAGTCAATTTTTGGGCATTTACATACTGCGAATTCAAACCATAACAAAGTTTGTGAACTCTTTCAGTGATTTTGTCAAACATTACGGGCTCTTTAGCGCCTCCTCTTTTAATTACGTACATAGTGATATTATTTATTATTAATTGATATTATTCTTTATTTATGTTTTAGAAGTCTAAATCTTCAAATGATATTTGCTGTTCTTCTACGGTTCCATCTACACCTGCTTTTTGGTATTCACCTACTTTTCTTTCGAAAAAATTGGTTTTAGGTCTCAATGAGATCATTTCCATGAATTGGAATGGGTTTTTAGCATTGTAAACTTTATTATTTCCAAGATTTTGAAGCAATGTGTCCGCAACAAATTCAATATATTCACACATACTATCTGCATTCATACCAATTAACGAAACGGGTAGAGCTTCTCGTACAAACTCTTTTTCATATGCTACGGCTTCTGTTATGATTGATTTAACAGTTTCTTTTGGCAATGGATTTTCTAGCATTGAATACAAAAGACATGCAAAGTCGCAATGTAAGCCTTCATCACGGCTAATCAATTCATTAGAAAAACTTAACCCTTTCATCAAGCCTCTATTATTGAGCCAGTATATAGAACAAAAACTTCCAGAAAAGAAAATACCTTCAACTGCGGCAAAGGCTACTAAACGTTCTGCAAAACTAGTAGATTTTTCAATCCATTTGAGAGCCCATTCTGCTTTTTTCTTTACACAAGGTACTGTTTCTATTGCATTGAACAATCTTTCTTTTTCCGATGCATCTTTGATATATGTATCTATAAGTAAACTATATGTTTCGGCATGAATATTTTCCATAGCAACTTGGAATCCATAAAAACATCTTGCTTCGGGTATCGTTACATCTTGCATGAAATTTACAACTAAATTTTCATTCACAATGCCATCACTTGCAGCAAAAAAAGCTAATACATGACTGATGAAATGTTTTTCATTATCATTTAATTTGTGCTCCCAATCATGAAGATCGGGCTGAAGATCAATCTCTTCCGCTACCCAAAAACTATTAACAGCTTTTTTGTAGTAATCCCAGATTGCTTCATATTGTATTGGAAATAACACAAAACGATCTTTAGTCTCTTGCAAAATGGATTCAACTTTTTGAGCTTGATTCATATAATTATTTTTATATTTGTTTTTAACTTTTTTTAAATCAAAATTTAATTAAATTGTAACAATTTTTTCCTTCTCGATTTCTGATTGCAAAACTACATTTTTTATTCATAGCGAAAAACTTTTTATATCCACACGATGTGTATAAAAAAATACATAAAATCCCAACCTATGTAGACTCAATGGTTTACGTGTTTTTTATGCGGAAACATTGAATTTGGCTAAAAAGTATAGTCTTTAAATTATTGAAAATCAATTATTAGTAAAAATATTTTTTAATTTTTTTGTATCGTTTCACGAATTAATATTTTTTAAAATGTGGATAACTTTTTTTAAAATACCTAATAGCTATTTTTAATTCGATACTATAATTTTAAATTAATTTAATATTAAAAAAGAAGTATTGATTTTTAATAAATTTTAAGCTAAAAAAACTTATAAAATTATTTTTTTTAAACTAGAATAAAGTAAAAGATTATCTTAAAAAAAACTTAAAAATTAGTTTAACAATAGAGTTGAATTAAAAAAGTTTTAAACAATGTTTTTTAGAGGTTAAATTGTTTCAAAAAATAGGATAATTTATATTTTTAGATATATTACCTATACATATATATCTAAGGCCATAATACCACCATGGTAGCATCACTGGTGCTCACACATACTTACCCTATTAATATAACCCCATAGCTCAACAATTTATTTATTTTTTTCGTCCGGACCCCCACCATTAAGGGAGCCAAACATGAAGGGTAGAAAAGTTCATATTACTACCAAAAACTCGTCTTGAATCCGGGTTTAAGAAAA
>JBEIDU010000058.1:0-11455 GCA_040383345.1 Chitinophagales bacterium
AAATATATCATCAATCCAAAATACAAAATCTGCCCATAACAGCAGCTATAAGAAATTGGCGGTTAAATGGTTAAATAACGTTCTGTATTTCAATCAAACTTTCGTGCAGACTGACAGTTTTGTGCCTCGAAACCGCCAACTTCTTATAGCTGCCAACCGTTAACTATAAAGGTCAAAAACGCAAAGGATATTATAGAAAAAAATAAGCACTAGTAAAAATAGCTTAAAAAATCAAAATCGTTCAAGGTATTATTATAACATTAGTGTAACATATTAAAATAAAAAAAGGACTTAATGGGTCGTTAAGTCCTTTAAATACTATGGTGGGCGATACTGGATTCGAACCAGTGACCCCCTGCTTGTAAGGCAGGTGCTCTGAACCAGCTGAGCTAATCGCCCTTTCAGCTGAATGCGAGTGCAAATATAAAGGCTTTTTTTTATTCCTATACTTTTTTTTGAAATAAAAGATAATTTTTAAATTTATATAATTCTATAAACCTGAAAATCAAATATATAATAATAGGAAAAAAATTATATTTTTTTTCTTTTATTTAATTTTAACTTTGCAAAATTGTAAAAACAAAGAATTGTAAAGATTCTTTTAAATAATTATGAATAGGAGATTATGAATTTGAATGATAATAATGCATTTGAGGAAGAACAAGAAAATGAGCTAATACGAGAAATCTCATTAAAAATAGATAAAGGGCAAGAACCTATTCGTATTGATAAGTTTCTTTGTAGTAGGGTAGAGCGTATCAGTAGAACAAAATTTCAGGCTGCAGCAGATGCAGGTAGTTTGCTTGTAAATAATAAGCCTGTAAAAAGTAGTTACAAAGTGATGCCTGATGATGAAATAAAAGTATTAATTCCTCGACCATTTGGTTTTGAAGGTATACAGCCAGAAGATATTCCGCTAAACATTATATTTGAAGATGAAGATATGATGATTATTAATAAAGAGCCAGGTTTGGTAGTGCATCCAGGTGTGGGTAATTTTACTGGCACGTTGGTTAATGCGTTACTTTTTCATGTAAAAAATTTGGTCAAAGGGACCGATGCCCTAAAACCTGGTATTGTACATCGATTAGACAAAGATACCAGCGGAGTCATGGTAATAGCAAAAACAGATTTTGCGATGGCACATTTAGCTAAACAATTTTTTGAAAAAACGAATGAACGAAAATATTTAACCTTGGTATGGGGAGATGTGGAAGCTGATCAAGGTACTGTAGATAAACCTATAGGCCGTCATAAAACGGATCGAAAAAAGATGACTACCTATAATGAATTTGACAATGAATATGCAAAACATTCCGTAACGCATTATAAGGTTGTAGAAAGATTTGGGTATGCTACTCTTGTAGAATGTGTCTTGGAAACAGGAAGAACGCATCAAATTCGTGTTCATATGCAAAGTATTGGTCATCCGGTATTTAATGATAATCGTTATGGTGGTAATGTAATTGTAAAAGGAACCGTGTTTAGCAAATATAAACAATTTGTAGAAAATTGTTTTAAAGTATGTCCACGTCAAGCACTTCATGCCAAAATTCTAGGGATTCAGCATCCAACCAAAAAAGAATTCATACGTTTTGATTCAGAATTGCCACAAGATATGCAAGAACTTCTTGAAAAGTGGCGCGTATATTCAAAAGGACGAATTGAAAAAGATCCCGAAGAATAAATTTTAGATCTTTATTCCTTTTATAAAGCGTGGATTGCCACTTAAATCTAATTTAGACTCAATTTTGAATCCTGGATACTCTAGCATTTGAATATATTGAGATGTTTCACAATATATATGTCCTTTTGGATTTAAATGAATGTGTGCAAATTCAAATATCTTCTCATAAAAAATAAGAGGATTTGAATCGGGCACAAAAAGTGAAATTTTAGGTTCATATTTTAGTACATTAGCTGTCATTTGTGTGTGTTCATTTTCAGGTATATAGGGCGGATTACTTACAATTATATCAAAATTATCCAATTGATCCCATTGGTTTTTATTTAAAAAATCAACATTGAGAAATGTAACGTTTGCGTTTAATTTTATAGCATTTTTCTTGGCTATTTCTAATGCATGCATAGAAACATCTAAAGCCATTACTTGACTATTGTCTAAATGTAATGCTAGAGAAATAGCGATGCATCCACTCCCAGTTCCTATATCTAAAATATTGAGAGTCTTCGTTTCTTTTTGTTCTGCTAGTATCCAGTCTACCAATTCTTCCGTTTCGGGACGAGGGATGAGTGTATCCTTTGTTACATCAAAGTTGTTGTTATAAAAAGGTGTGTAGCCCACAATATAATCCAGTGGCTCATATTCGGCTAGTCGCTTGATTGAATTTTGCCACAAAATAGGATTTTCTTTTTTTAAGAAATGGTATAATCTTTTAAGTTCCGATGGAGTGTAAAAATCCTTTAAAGATTCAGAAAAATCATCAAAACGCATTAGGGACGTGTTTGGATGAATTCATTCAATGTTTTAACACTACTGCCCATTTGGAAACTTTCATTTACAAGATAATATACGTTTTTGTCTACACAATTATCATACATCATTTTTGCAATTTCTAATTTTGAATTATCAAAAGGGGTTAATTCCATTAATTGTTTGATTTGAATAGCTTTCAAACATCTATTTTTCAATGAAGTTTTAATTTGAAGCAATTTATCTTTGTCAAAACTTAATTTTTGTGTAGCATCATGAAACATTCTAAACTCTTCATCATTCATAATACAATTTATTAGATTAGGCATATTGGGATTTATATTTCCGCCATTTAAAATAAAATTTCTAAATTCATTTTTATTATTTTGATTTATCAATAATTGTTGCGCGGTAAAATAATTGTCTACATCAAAGATATTAGGAAACATTCTTTTTAATACATCTAACAAAATTAATTCATCGTTAATTCCAGTAGTCAATTCTATAGCTTGCGCTGTTGTTACGCAACCTTGTAGCGTCAAATCCAAAATATTCCTTGCTTTTATTCGATTGTCATTTGTACCTTGATTTTGTAATTTTACTTGATTTATTTGAGTAAAAGTAGCAGGCGTATTACAATTTTTTCGTCCATTATAAATGGGCACCTGTTGATGATTATGATTGTTAAAAGTATTATTAAAAGGTGAATGGTTGCCTATTGTTTCATGATATAGTCTAAACGCTTTAGAAAATGAACGAAATGCATCCAATACGTCTGCAAAATTTTCTTTATCTATTATGTTTGGAAATGCGGATTTAAGAAAATCATATCGATCCCTTTCTGTATATAACGTACTGGCAATATCTTTTGCTTGTAAAGCACTAAAACAATAGTTTCTTGAAGCATCCATAGCTAATTGGAAACTTTGAAATCCTCTAGTATGGAAAATATTATTTTTAATAGTTATAAAATCTCTTTGTGATATAATGCCATTACAATTATGCTGTCCAAATGCCCAATTAGAGATATAAAGAGCCAAAAATAGTATTATTCTTTTCATGATTTTAAAATTTTTATTAATGAATAAATCCAATAAATTTGTACTTTTGATGTAGAAATAAATTTTGCTTTTAGAATGCAAATATTAAAAAATATTTAAAAATAGCATGAAAAGATTTTTAAAATCATTTGTATATGCCTTTCAAGGACTTAAATATACCGTTCGCTCTCAATTTAATTTCAAGGTGCATTTATTGGGATTTCTATTTATGATTCTATCTTCTTATTATTTTTCATTTTCAAAAATGGAATTTATTATTTGTTTAATACTAGGATTTTTGGTTTTGATCTTTGAAGTTTTAAATACTTCTATAGAAAGTATGGTTGATATGGTTTCGCCTGAATATTATATCCTTGCCAAAAGAGCCAAAGATTGTGCTGCAGGAGCTGTTTTATTATCTGCAATGCTGTCTATAATTGTTTGGGCACTAATTATTTATGATAAAATAGTATAAATATGAAACTGGATATAGAATTTACATCAAAAGAAATTTTCTTTGATTTTTTTAATAAAAATAGAGCTAAAGTTTTTGGCAATTCGAACGAATACAATATTAATTTATTACTCACGAATGAGGAATTTGAGAAAATGAAACACCATACTGAAATGTATGAAAAACGAAAAGGATATTATCTTTTGGCAAAATATCAGGATGACATCATAGGTTGGTCTTTTGGCGTGCAACGCAGTCATGAAGATTTATATATGGTCAACTCTGCTGTTTTTGAATCTTACAGAAGAAAAGGAATTTACACACAAATTTTAGCTGCTGCATTAGAGAAATGTAAAGAAATGGGTTTCTTGCATATATACAGCAAGCATCGTTTTCACAATTCACACATTTTGATTCCAAAGTTAAAAATGGGTTTTATTATTTCAGGTATTGAAGTAAGCCCAGCTTTTGGAAGCTTGGTTCAGTTAAGTTATTATACGAATGATGCTGTAAAAAATGTATTTTTAAATCGCTTGGGATATGAATCCTTAACTGATGAAATTAGAGAAAAACTAGGTTTATAACCTCATTCATCCACACGTCATCCACATTTTTTTAATTAACTTTTTTTAAGTACAAGGTTTATTTAAAAATCACCATTTTTGTCTATTATTTAATACAATCAATTATGACTTTTATTGTTGTCTTTTATTTACTGTCTGTATTGGGAACCCATATTGGACTGTATCATTTTTTTAAAAAGAATGGAATTCCTGCATGGAAAGCTTTTGTACCATTTCTCAATAAAATAGAATGGATTAAAATGGTAGGCCTAAAACCTTCTTTTTTAGTATGGTTTTTTATACCAGGCGCCAATGTTATTGCTGCAATATCATTGATGTCTGAACTATTGGATGCACATAGAATCTATGGTTTTAAAGAACATTATGGGGGCATTTTTTGCAGTGCATTTTATTTTCCGCATTTGTTTATAAAACAAAATCCATCTTATTTTGGTCCTAAAGGAGAGATAGAAGGCGAGCGATTCAAAAAACCGAAGCCCAATATTTTTAGAGAATGGACAGATACTATTGTATTTGCAGTGTCTGCAGCTATGCTTATCCGAACTTTTTTCTTTGAAAATTATACGATTCCTACTTCTTCATTGGAAGGGACCCTTTTAGTGGGAGATTTTTTGATTGTAGATAAAATTACGTATGGTATTAGACTTCCCAATACACCTCTTTCTTTTCCTTTAGTTCACAATACCTTGCCTTTTACTGAAAATAGCGTAAATTCTTATGTAGAATGGCTTACAATTCCATATATACGCCTTCCTAAAATTAGAGAAATAAAACGCAATGATATTGTTGTTTTTAACTATCCTGAAGGCGATACCGTTTTGACTGAATTTCAAAGTAGTCAAATGTACACAGAGTTATGCCATAGTTATGGAAGAGATGTTGTGTTAAGCAATCCTTTCCAAACTAGGCCTGTAGATAAAAGAGATAATTATGTGAAACGATGTGTAGCTACACCAGGTGATAAATTAGAAATAAAACAAGGTAGATTGTATATAAATAATGAATTGGCATATCAAGCAAAAAGATTACAAACTACCTTTTTATTACATTTGGATCTTAAAAAAATGGTAAATACCAATGAGATTTATAATGATTTGTTGGATTTGGATGTAAATGTAGATAAATTTAATTTTTCTCAAATTACATCGGATTCATTTATTGTGCATACTGATTTTGACAAAATCAAACAAATTAGAAATTTTAAATATATGATATCAGCTACGGAAATTATTTATCCTGCACCCGATAATTTCAACTTTATGTTTCCACATGATAAATCAAATTTTCAATGGTCTGTAGATAATTATGGTCCTATAACCATCCCTCAAAATGGAACAACGGTATCGTTGACCCCACAAAATATTTCAATGTATGAACGAATTATTGGAATATATGAAGGTAATACATTGGAACAACGCGAAGGAAAATTCTATATAAATGGAAAAGAGTCTTCTTCATATACTTTCAAAATGGACTATTATTTTATGATGGGTGATAATAGGCACAATTCTCAAGATTCAAGAGCTTGGGGATTTGTGCCAGAAGATCATATTGTAGGTCGTCCTTTAATGATATTTATGAGCTGGAATCAATTAAAGAATACCATTAGATGGGATAGATTATTGAATTGGGTTCCTTCAAAATTCACTCCCAATAGTACGTTTTAAAGTTTTTATAAAATCCATAAAATATGCCTAGAATATTAATTGTAGATGATGAAAGTAGTGTAAGAAATTCGCTAAAAGAAATTCTTGAATTTGAAAAATATGAAGTAGATATCGCTATAGATGGCGAAGATGCTTTAAAAACACTTAAAAATGAAGAGTATGATTTAGTACTTTGTGATATAAAAATGCCAAAAATTGATGGTATGGAAGTCCTTGAAAAAGCCATGCAATTATATCCTGATATTAAGTTTATTATGATTTCGGGACATGGAAACGTAGATACGGCAATTGAAGCTGTTAAGAAAGGTGCATTTGATTATATCCCAAAACCACCGGATTTAAATAAGCTATTAATAACAATCAAAAATGCTTTGGATGTAAAAGAATTGAGTGAAGAAACTAAAATTCTAAAAAGCAAAATTAAACGCGCAAATGATATAATAGGAGAGAGTAATAGTATTCTCAAGATTAAAGAAACTATTTTGAAAGTTGCACCAACAGAAGCAAGAGTTTTAATTACGGGGGAAAATGGAACGGGTAAAGAATTGGTAGCGCAGTGGATTCATCAGAATAGTCACAGAGCTAAAGGCCCTTTTATTGAATTAAATTGCGCAGCTATTCCTAGTGAATTGATAGAAAGTGAATTATTTGGACACGAAAAAGGCTCCTTTACCTCTGCCATAAAACAAAGATTAGGAAAATTTGAACAAGCTAATGGAGGAACTCTTTTCTTAGATGAGATAGGGGATATGGATCTGTCGGCTCAGGCGAAAGTTCTGAGAGCACTCCAAGAAGGAAAAATTACAAAAGTAGGTGGAGAAAAAGAGATAAAAGTAGATGTTAGAGTTATTGCAGCTACCAATAAAAAGTTGGATAAGGAAATAGCTGCTGGTAATTTTAGAATGGACTTGTATCATAGATTAAGTGTAATTTTGATTCATGTCCCAACTCTTAATGAACGAAAAGATGATATTCCTATTTTAGCCGATCGTTTTTGTAGTGAAATTTGTGAAGAATACAGTATGCCCAAAAAAGTTATAACTCCAAAGGCATTTAAATTGCTTCAAGAATATGATTGGACGGGAAATATTAGAGAACTGAAAAATGTTATAGAACGATTGATTATTTTAAGTTCAGGGAAAATCACAGAAGAAGAAGTAGAACAATTTGCCATGAAACAAGGCACTCATACAAATGTGAAATATAATGAGCTTTTTGATAAATTTATGAAATTTCAAGAGTTTAAGGAATTTATAGAAAAAGAATTTATTGAATATAAATTGAATAAATTTAATTGGAATGTAAGCAAAACTGCTGATGAAATTGATATTCAACGATCACACTTATACAATAAAATTGAAAAATTTGAATTGAAAAGAGATTAATCTTTTGATTAGTTTTTTCTCACCCGTGAAGCTAGATGATGATTTGAAGAAGCTGTATGCTTGTCTAATCCAATTATAGTTACCCTACCTCCATTGGATTCATAATTATTTTGAAATAAATGCAATCCGTCCATTACAGAATGATCTACTAATTTAGAGTTGCTAAAATCTATAGTAACTTTCATATTATCTGGTATCGCATCTAATTTGGATTTAATCCCTAAAAAATTTGAGAAGATAGCTGCTTTATCAATTTCTACCATATATTCATCATCAGTAAATGATACTTTGATAGGAGCTTTAAATAATGCTGAAATAGGAAGACCTTTTGAAATATGAATAATTATTTCTATCAACATACCTGCAAAAATACCTGCCAACAAGTCGAAAACTAATGTAACTATTATTGTTGTTAAAAAAATCAATAATTGTTCTTTTCCTATACGAAACATATGAATAAATTCTTTTGGATGCGCAAGTTTGATTCCAACGCCAATAAGCATAGCTGCTAATGCTGCTTTTGGTATCATTTCTAGTATGGGTACCAAAAAAAGCATAAAAATAAGCAAACTTAATCCATGGAAAAAATTTGCCCATCTTGTTTTACCCCCATTAGATACATTGGCTGAACTTCTAGCTACCTCGGATATCATGGGTAAGCCACCTAGAATTCCTGCAACAAGATTTCCCAAACCTAAGGCTATTAAATCTTTATTAAAGCTTGATTTTCTCTTGTAAGGATCTAATAAATCTACCGCTTTTGCGGTCAATAAAGATTCTAGAGAGCCTATTAATGCAAATAATATTACATATTGTATGAATACACCCATTTTTTGGGTCCCTTCAAAACTTACATTTATATGTATCAATTCAAGAAATGGTTTATCAAATTTAAGCAAAGCACCATTTATATTGTTCAATTCTAAAATCATTCCCAGAGGGATAGCTACTGTCAAAACCATTAATGGTATAGGTATTTTCTTGACCCATTGAAGATTAATTTTTGGAATTCCAAGAACAAGCCCCAAACTCACCAAACCCGTAATAACTACTTTGGAATTTTCTAAAATTTTCTGAAAAGTATCAGGTAAAACACCCAATAATGCAATAGGTTCTACCAAGGGTTTTCCTTCATGATTGAGAGGATTGACTCCCAATAATATGTGTAATTGTTTTGAAATTATAATAATTCCTATTGCGGCTAACATGCCATGAACAGCAGCTAATGGGAAGAAATCGGCTAGTTTTCCCCATTTTAAAATGCCAAAAAATATTTGTAATACAGAAGCTACTACTATAGCACCCAATGTCATCTGCCAGCCTATTGCTCCACCTCCAAATGCTGCTACAGAACCTGCAACAATAACAATCAATCCAGCAGCTGGTCCTTTGATTGTGAGTACAGAACCCGCAAATATACTTACGATAAGACCTCCAATTATAGCCGTAAGAACACCATACATCGGATTTGGAAAATCACTAGCAGCTGCAATACCCAAACTTAAAGGTAACGCTAATAATGAAACCAAAAAACCTGAGATAAAATCAGAACTGAAATTTTCTTTCAATCCTTGAATGCCGTCTTTTGGCATTTTATCAAAATTTATATTTGGCAATTTTTTTAATTAAATTAAATAAGAGATTAATTTTTTACGACTACAAAAATAAATTATTTTAGTTAAATGAAATATTTTATAAATGTATGTATTAGATTTCTTGTTGCCAATAGATTAAACTATTTCAAAAAGGGTTATATCTTCAATAAATTCAAAACGATTCTTATCGGTATCTGTCAAAAACCATTGACTGACAAAAGGAACTTCGTTAATGATTTCTTGAAGTTTTTGATGTCTTTTTTCATCAAGTTTGTCCGAAAAATCATCTATGATGAATACTATTTTTTGAGAAGTATTAGATGCTATCCATTCGGCTTGAGCCAAGCGAAGCGCATATAAAAGACTTTTTTGTTGACCTTGGCTGCCTGCCTTTTTTAGGTCCAAATCAGCAATTTCAAATATTAAATCATCTTTGTGAATACCACTTGTAGTTCTTTTGAGTATTTTGTCTTTTTCAAATGAATGTTTAAAAAGTTGCGCAAAAGTTGCCTCAAACAACTGACTTTTATAATGTATGGCTATTTCTTCTTGTTTATCTGATAATATTGCATACCAATTTTCTATTTTTGGAATCAAGGTTTCAAAAAGTGTTTTTCGTTTGTCAAAAATATAATATCCATTCATTTCCAATTGTTGATCATAAAAATCAAATAGACTTAGGTCTTGTACTTCTTTCTTGAGCAAAGCATTACGTTGTTCCAGATACTTATTATATATCATTAATTTTTCCAAATAAACCGCGTCTATTATTGATAAGGTGTAATCCATCAATTTTCTTCGCTCTTCGCTACCTCCTATTAGCAAAAATATGTCTTGAGGTAATGCATAAACTATTGGAAAATTTCCAAAGAAGTCCGTATTCTTTTTATATTTAACTTCATTGAGCTCTATACTTTTTGATTGCGGTTTGTATTTGATTATAATTTCATTGTTTTGGTCGTTTTTATCTATAGAACCCTCAATTCTGAAAAAGGATTCATCATGTTTAATTAGCTGTATATCTGTAAAATTTAAAAGGCTTTTTGAACTAGTCAGATAGAAAATCGCATCCAGTATATTGGTCTTTCCTTTACCATTTTTTCCGAAAAAAACATTCACTTTTTTTGAAAAAGCAAAGGCTTTTTGAGTATGATTTTTGAAGTTAAAAAATTTTATATTGTTTAAAAACACAATTTTTTCAGATAATAGAAATAAAAATTATAATTTTGCAGACAATTTTTAAAAAATTATGGCAAGCGCAAAGATAAAAAAAGAAACTTATATTGAGTGGTATGAATTAATGCTACTCCTACGTAAATTTGAGGAAAAAGCAGGTCAGATGTATGGTTTGCAAAAGATTAGAGGATTTTGTCATTTATATATTGGACAAGAAGCATTGGCTGCTGGGCTCAAAAGTGCTATGCGTCCCGACGATAACTTAATTACAGCATACAGAGATCATGGATTGGCTATCATGAAAGGTATTTCTCCAAATGCAGCAATGGCAGAATTATATGGAAAAGCTACTGGAAGCACTAAAGGAAAAGGTGGTAGTATGCATTATTTTTCAAAAGAACATCGTTTTTTCGGAGGTCATGGTATTGTTGGAGGCCAGATTGGTATGGGCGGTGGAATCGCTTTTGCTGATAAATACAATGGAAATGACCGTGTTACCGTATCTATGTTTGGTGATGGTGCTGCGCGTCAAGGTATTTTGCATGAAACCTTTAACTTGGCTATGTTGTGGAAATTACCTGTAATTTTTATTTGTGAAAATAATGGATATGCAATGGGGACCTCTGTTGAAAGAACTTCGAATGTTTCAGATTTATCTAAAATAGGATTGTCTTATGAAATGCCTAGCTTTACGGTGAATGGTATGAAGCCAGAAGATGTACATTTTGCATTAGAAGAAGCAGCTGCAAGAGCTAGAAGAGGTGATGGTCCTACATATTTGAATATCGAAACCTATAGATACAAAGGACACTCAATGAGTGATCCACAAAAATATAGAACCAAAGAAGAAGTTGCAGAATATTTGAGTATAGATCCTATTGAAACTACTTTGGCTACTATCCTCAAAAATAAATATGCTACTCAAAAGCAAATAGATGCCATAAACGATAAAGTAAAGCAAATAGTGGATGAATCTGTAGAATTTTCAGAAAATTCACCGTTGCCAGATGATAGTGAGTTGTATAAAGATATCTATGTACAAGAAGATTATCCATTCATGACTGAACCATATAATTAAATCAAGGCATATAATAATAAAGAAATCATATAAATATAAATA
>JBEIDU010000059.1:0-11078 GCA_040383345.1 Chitinophagales bacterium
CTCATGATGACTTAAATAATAGACCAGTTATGCTAGAGCTACTTCGGCTTATGGATCAAAAGAAAGTAAAAAATTTATATGTATATAATACGGATAGATTAAGTAGAAACCAGATTACGTGGTATACGATTCGTCAAAAAATGGTAGCGAATAATGTTAAGTTATACACACCAAATGGTATTCACGATGCTAATGACAGTATGGAGAATATGATTTTAGGTATAATGAATGAAATAGCAGTATATGATAATAAAACACGTGCAGATAGAAGCAGACTGGGTAAGTTTGAAAAAGTAAAACTCAATTTTTGGCGTGGTGGTCATCCACCATTTGGTTATAAGATTCAAAAAATGGGAGGTGGCAGTAAACTTGTTATTAATCAAGAAGAAAGTAAATGGGTTGAGTTTATTTATAATGAATATATTAAGCGAACTCCTATTAGAAAAATCAAAGAAGCACTTGAATTTAACAAAGTTAAAACTAGGCGAGGAAATACGCTTTGGACATTAGGGTCTATACAGGTAATTCTTCGCAATGAGGTTTACACAGGTGTAGATGTTTATTATGATAAAAAGTTCAAAGAAACTATCACAAGTGAAACTCCAATAATAATAACCGAGAAAATTTTTGCTCTGGTAAATGAACAAAGAGTTAAAACATTAAAACGTAAGGGACAACTTAACCGCACAACTAAATTTTATTTGTTACGCGACTTTATGATTTGTGGAAGTTGTGGTACTCCATTTGGGGCGAGAATGAAAGAACATGGTAGAAATCCTTTTTATTATTGTCCACTAGCTGAAAGGAAATATAATAAATCTGGAATTGATGAAAGAACTTGTTTAATGAAACGATCGTTGAATATACCAAAAACAGATAGTGAGATATGGAATGTAATTAAAAGTATAATTGGAAATACAGTAGAAATTAGAAATAGATTTAATTCTTCAAATCTATTAGGGTCAGGTTTAGCTGATGAAGAGATTCTTAATTATAAGATTAACCTAAGAAAAAAACTAGATGTATTTGAACTCAAAAAAAGTAAAATCGAAAAAGCACTTGTGAAAATCGAATCGGACAATATACTTGGACTATACGATTCAATTGAGATCTATAAAGGTGTAAAAAGAGATTTCACTGCACAATACAAATCAATTAAAACATCCATCGAAAATATAAAGTCAGAATTTACTCAATTAGGGAATCACCAATTATGGTTGGACTGGATCGATCAATTTGGCGAGGATTTTGATACCATAGACAATTTAAGTGATGCCAAAAAGAAGGGATTAATAAATGGTGTGATAAAAGATATTTTGGTGAATTACGACCTAACGCAAAAACTGCATCATATGCGAGTGAATTTTAAGCTACCCGTGCTTAGGAGCGTTGGCGAAATTCTACGAGCAGATAATGCAGTTTTGAAGAGGGGTGGAATTTCACCAAATAAGGCTGAAACTATTGAAAAAACAGGAGCACCAGAGACTGTACCTTCGAAATTACTCTACCGTAACACTTTTCGCTAGATTTCTAGGTTGGTCTACATTGCATCCTCTCAATAAAGCGATATAATAAGAAAGAAGTTGTAATGGAACAGAGGCTAATATTGGGCTTAAACATTCCTCGGTTTCAGGTACTTCAATGATATGATTTGAAAGTTTTTTTATTTCAGCATCATCATTTGTAGTTACAGCAATTACTTTTCCTTTTCTTGCAACTACCTCTTGAATATTATTCACAATTTTATCATGTAGGCTGTCATTATTTGCCAATACTACAACGGGCATTTCTTCGTCTATCAATGCTATGGGACCATGTTTCATTTCAGCGGCAGGATATCCTTCGGCGTGAATATATGATATTTCTTTTAGCTTTAATGCACCCTCAAGAGCTGCTGGGAAATTGTATCCTCTACCCAAATATAAGAAATTTTTAGCTTCATAAAACTCTTGAGCAATTTCTTTTATTTGGTGCTCAGTAGTTTTTAAAACGGTTTCAATTTTACTTGGAATGTTTTCTAACTCTACTAAAATCTGCTTGATTCTTGAAGTAGGTATTGATCCTTTTTTCTCGGCTATCCATAGTGCCATTAATGTTAAGACAGATACTTGAGCCGTAAAAGCTTTGGTGCTGGCTACACCAATTTCTGGACCAGCGTGCGTATAGCAGCCAGCATGTGAAGTTCTCGGAATAGAAGACCCCACTACATTACATACGCCAAGGATAAGGCATCCTTTCTGTTTTGCCATTTCAATAGCAGCCATAGTATCTGCAGTTTCTCCCGATTGAGAAATGGCTATTACAATATCATCTGTATCAATTACAGGATTTCTGTATCTGAATTCAGAGGCATATTCTACTTCTACATTTACACGAGCCAAATCTTCAAAAATATATTCTGCTAATAGTCCCGCATGCCAAGAAGTCCCGCAAGAAACAATTATAAATCGTTTGGCATTGAGGATTCTATTTTTATATTCTTCTAATCCACCTAATTTTACTTCCCCGTTTATTACATCAATTCTTCCTCGTATACTATCAAAAATACTTTTAGGTTGTTCATGAATTTCTTTTAGCATAAAGTGTTCATAACCCCCTTTTTCAATCATTTCAAGCTTGAGTTCTAACTCATGAATATAAGGGGTAACTTCTTTGTTTTGTATCGTTAATATTTCAAAATTCCCATCTCTATTTAAAACCACCATTTCTTCATCTTCCAAGTACACTACTTTTTTTGTGTATTCTACCACTGGTGTAGCATCGGAAGCAATAAAAAACTCATTTTGACCAATTCCTAAAATCAATGGGCTTCCTTTTCTGGCACCAATCATTTGATCTGGATTGTCCTTTGAAATTACAGCAATTGCATAAGCACCACTTATCTCATTTAATGCAAATCGAACGGCTTCTTTAAGAGAACATTTTTCGTTTTTTATTATTTCTTCGATTAAATACACCAAGACTTCCGTATCCGTATCCGAGCGAAATGTATAACCTCTCTTGATTAATTCTTCTTTTATTGAAGCATAATTTTCGATTATTCCATTATGAATAATCGCTATAGAATTGCTTTCACTTAAATGTGGATGTGAATTCTTTTGATTGGGTTCTCCATGCGTTGCCCATCTTGTATGTCCTATACCTATTGTGCCTTCAATTGAAGTGGATTTGGCCAATTCTTCCAAATCACTCACTTTTCCTTTTTGTTTTATTGAGTTGATTGTTTTGTCTTGAATGAGTGCAATTCCAGCACTATCATATCCTCTATATTCTAATCTTTTTAAGCCTTTTATTAGTATTGGGTAGGCTTGTTTATCTCCCAAATATGCTACAATTCCACACATGATTATTATATAATTTTACTTTTCAACATAATAAAGTTTTAACTTTGGAGCCATTGCACTTCCTTTTCCATGTAATATAACTCTATTGGGGTTGTATAAACTCAATTTTGTAATATTACTACCACTAATCAAAACTCTTGATGGATGCAATCTCATTTCTTGTGTGGTAATGCCATTAGCAATATTTTTATTAAGAAAATGTGCAATATTGAATTTGTATTTCAAAACCCCATTTTCAGTATAAGCGGCAGGAGAATACAATGATTCTTTATACACCTGGTCGTCTATGGAGTATTCTTTCTTATCATTGGGGAAGTAATACGTCATTCCTAATTGATTTACTTTAGAAAAAGCTGTATCTACTACTGAAAATTCAAGTTCTGCTTTGAATATTGTATTTTCTTTGGTGAATTCTTTTAAATCAGGAATATTTACCTTTGAAAAATAACCATTTGTTCCCATTAAGTAGAGCAGATTATCTCCCAAAACACTTGTATTGGTTGCGGCAGATTGTGCGGGACTATTTTGATTTGTTCTAGAATGGTTTACAGTAATACTATTTGTGCTGCCTGTAATAAACTCCGAAGCGATATTTATTCCCGATGCATTTTTTCCATAGATTTTGATACGATTTCTAAATGTGATATCTATAAATACAAATCCATTTGAGGAATTAGAAGAAGTAGATGTCAGATACAATCCTTTGAATACATTGCGAAAAGCAGCGGCATCGGCATAGCTTCCTGGAGCAATCAATTTTTGTGCAAAACTCAGGCTCAATGGAATGCGAAGTGCAGGGCCAATTTTTGTTGTACCATCAAAAACACTATCGGTAGTATTTGGAATAAATTGATTCAGCGTTCCAATGGGAGTATTATTAATAGCATATTCTTTGTAGGTATTAGATGAAGAATCGATTATATTTTCGGTTAACTCGTATACGGCCAAATCAATTGCTTTGTCAAAAGCACCCATTTTACTTACATAAGGTGCGATCAAAATGATAGAATCTAGAGTAGTAAAGCTAAAAGAACTACTAGATAAAGTGGTTTCATATGAGGCATAATACCCGGCGATTGTTTTCCCAAAATTTCCATCTAAAGCTACTCCTAATGCACAGTAGCCTAAATTTTTAAAAATACTTTGAGTGTCTTTTGCATTGTTGCAAACGAGTTGAAAAGTATCGGTCATTTTCCAATTTAATGGAAAGTTTTCGCTACTTTCAAACGCATCTCCTTTTGAGCATGCATTGAGAAGAAATAAAGTTGTTGCTAGAAAAAATAAATTACGCACCTTTTGCTACGGGTTTTGATTCTTTAATAAAATTTGATAGCTCTATAGATGATAATCCATTATCTTCAAGATTGAAAACAGGTTTTTTTGAATTGTTTATAGAATGTAATAATTCTTCATGAAGTTCTGAAGAGCTTATAATTAACCCATCAGAATAATGAATAGCCCCTTTACACATTCCATCAAAATTACTTGATGTATAATGTTCTGCTTTATTAGCGGCTATATTTTTATCTAACAATGCTTTTTCTATAAATTTGTCTTCCATTTTGCATTCATTGTCTTTTTTGAAAATATTAAAAAAGATTTTTGAATCAGAAAAAACGGGATCATTTGAATACAAAGTACGAGCATACAATGGTATCAAACTAGTCATCCAGCCATTACATACTATAAAATCGGGAGCCCAGCCAAATTTTTTCAATGTTTCCATCACACCTCTATTGAAAAATATCATTCTTTCAGAATTGTCCTCAAAGAAAGTCTCATTTTCATCCAAATAATCGTATCTTCTTTTGAAAAATTCATCATTGTGAAGAAAATATACTTGAAGTCTATGTTTTGAATTAGGTAATGACGCTACTTTAACAGTCAAAGCAAAATCTTCATCGTTGAACATTACATTAATTCCACTAAGTCTTACTACCTCATGAAGTCTGTGTCGTCTTTCATTGATGGTGCCAAATCTTGGCATTAAAATTCTGACATCTAAGCCGTTTGAAGCCAAATGATTGGGAATATCGGATATTTTTTGAGCTATTTCTGTGATGTCATTGAATGGGGTTAATTCAGACGTTACAAACAACAATTTTCTTTTCTCCATGAATCGTATCTAATTTTTGATTTTGTAAACAATATGCAAAGATAATACATTTTTTTTCTAAATTATAGAATTTAATATTTTCAAAAGCATTAAAATTCTTAAAAAATCAATGATGTAAAATTAAAATATTTTCTTGATTTTGAACCAAATATAAATGAGAATACTCAAAATAATCATTGAGAAAATAATAATAAAGTACCCATAATGCCACTCCAATTCGGGCATATATTTGAAGTTCATGCCGTATACGCCTACTATAAAGGTTAATGGTAAGAAAAAAGCAGAAAAAACAGTTAGTAATTTGACCACATCGTTGTTTTTTTGAGCTGCTACCGACATAAAAGTATGCATCAAGTTGTGCGCATCTTCCAAAGCTTCATCGTATTCCAATGTCAACTTTTTTAGGTTGTCTTGAATGTTTTCAATTGCAGGGGAATATTCATCGGGAAACTTTACTTCTTTAATGACTTCTTGACTTAGTAAAAGCAATTTTTTACTTACACGAGCTTCTGCCTTTTGAAAATAGAGGTCTTCCAAGGAAATATGGGAGTAATCTTTTAAAAAAATTATTTTTTCTATTTCGTCGATTTGATTGCTTTGCCATAGTGCAGGCTCGCTATAGGTATCTATGATGGAGGAGAAGAGTTGAATTACAAAATCATAAATAGATAGTGAAGTATTGATTTCTTGTTGTTTAATATTTATGAAATCAAATGATGCTCTGTGAATAGTGATGAGTCGTTTTTCATCGAAAAAGAATGCAATTTTATTAGATATTTCTTCTATAGTGGACAAATTTTCGCTTTTTTTACCTGTAAAAGCTCTCAGAATCACAAAATAATTCCCATTCGATACTTCAACTTTGGGTAAGTGCCCCCTTTCAATACTATCGTCGATATGAAATCCATCTAAATGAAATTCTTTTCTCAACGCCTCAATTTCATGTTCATTTGGATTTTGAATATCTATCCATTCAAAATTTGGAAATGAAAATATTCTTTTTTGAAAATTATTCATTTTATTTATTTTTCAATTCGTCTTTTAAATATTTTCCAGTAATACTTTTTGGATTGTTGGCAATTTCTTCAGGCGTTCCCGTAGCTACTATCATACCTCCTCCGGATCCTCCTTCGGGGCCCATATCAATTATATAATCAGCCATTTTTATTACATCCAGGTTGTGCTCTATTACCAAGATGCTATTGCCTTTTTGTACTAATTTTGCCAAAACATTATAGAGCATTTGAATATCTTGAAAATGCAACCCAGTAGTAGGTTCATCTAGTATATAGAGTGTTTTCCCTGTATCGCGTTTGCAGAGTTCACTGGCGAGTTTTACACGCTGTGCCTCGCCTCCAGAAATAGTAGTTGATGGTTGTCCCAATTTCAAATATCCAAGACCTACATCTTCTAATGTTTTGAGCTTAATATAAATATTTGGAATACTCTCAAAAAGAGGAATACTATCCGAAATTGATAAGTTTAAAATATCATATATTGAATGATGCTTGAACCGAATATCCAAAGTTTCTTTGTTATATCGCTTGCCTTGGCATTTTTCACAATGCACTTGGATGTCAGGCAAAAAATTCATTTCTATTGTTTTCAATCCTGCACCTTCGCATTCTTCACATCGCCCACCTTTTACATTAAAGCTAAATCGCCCAGGTTTGTAGCCTCGTATTTTGGCTTCCATGGTATCGGCATATAAATTTCGGATTAAGTCAAAAACCTTCATATAGGTAGCGGGATTGCTTCTAGGTGTTCTGCCAATAGGGCTTTGGTCTATGTCAATTACTTTATCTATATGTTCAATGCCTTCAATTTTTTTATATGGCATAGGAAAAGTATGCGATTTATAGAATTTTTGGCTCAAAATAGGGTAGAGCGTTTCATTGATAAGCGTACTTTTTCCGCTGCCCGAAACTCCAGTAATACATGCAAAAACGCCTAAAGGAATATCTACGCTTACATCTTTGAGATTATTGCCCGTAGCATTATGAATTTTAATCCAGTTTTCTGGTTTTTTTCGATTTTTAGGAATTTCAAAATCTAAAGTACCCTTTAAATATGCAGCGGTTGGGGTATCATTTTTAAGAAATTCTTTGGGCGTTCCCATGGCGGTAACTTCCCCTCCGTAACTTCCTGCTTTGGGGCCTATGTCAATGATATAGTCGCTCTCGAGCATAATTTCCTTGTCGTGCTCTACCACAATTATGCTGTTGTCAATATCTCGCAAATTTTTGAGGGAATTGATGAGCTTACTATTATCTCGCGGGTGCAATCCTATTGAGGGTTCATCTAAAATATAGGTCACCCCCGATAATTCAGACCCTATTTGAGTAGCCAGTCGAATTCGCTGCGCTTCGCCACCCGATAGTGAGCGCGTTTTTCGATTCAGCGATAAATAACCCAGTCCTACATTTGCTAAAAACCGAAGTCTGTCGCGTATTTCTTTTAAAATATCCTTGGCTATAAGATTTTGGTTTTTAGAAAAATCTTTTTCTATATCACCAAACCATATTTGAAGGTCGTCAATACTCATTTGAGCTACTTCCGAAATATTTTTTTCTTTGATTCTATAATACAAACTTTCATTTTTTAATCGAGCGCCATGGCAGCTGTCGCAGTTTTGAGTCGACATAAAACTTTCCGCCCATTTTTTGACACCATCACTTTCGCTTTCATAGAAATTTTTATACACCATTCCAGCTATTCCCCCATCAAAATAGAGATAGGTGTTGGTACTATTGTCATCTATGTTAAGAATTCCTTCTTCATTGCCATAGAGAATGAGATTGAGGTGTTCTTTACGGATCTGATCAATGGGTAATGTTAAATTTATATCATGCTGTTTACTTAGTTTTTTCATATGAGTCCACCATTGGTTATCACGCATTTCTCCCAATGGTTTTATCCCTCCTTTTGAAATTGATAATGCAGTATCAGGCATTATCAATAACTCTGAAGTAATATATTCTTCGCCCAATCCCTTGCATTTTTCACATGCGCCATATGGAGAATTGAATGAAAACGTATTTGCCGAAGGTTCAATATACGAAATCCCGTTTTCTACGTCCAATAAATGCTTAGAAAAATGAAAAAACTGTTCTTTTTCTATATCAAAAAAACTGACAATTCCATCGCTTTCCTTCATTGCTTTGCGGATGCTATCTACAATTCTATCTCGATTTTCTTCTTTGATTATCAGTTTATCTATCAATAAATCAATATCATGTACTTTATATCTATCTAATTGCATTTTTGGGGCCAGTTTTTCAAAAGCGCCATCAATATACATTTCTACATAACCCTTTTTTGTATAGGCCTCAAAAAGTTCTCTATAATGTCCTTTTCGTCCTTTTACCAAAGGCGCCAAAATGCATACTTTTTTACCTCCATGTATTGAAAATACTGCATCTAAAATTTCAGATTCATTATATCGCTGCATGGGTTTGCCACTCATATAGGAATAAGCTACCGCTGCTTTTGCGTATAAAAGTCTAAGAAAATCATATACTTCTGTAATAGTACCTACTGTACTTCGTGGATTTTTATTCGTGGATTTTTGTTCAATAGAAATTACAGGACTCAATCCCATAATACTGTCAACATCAGGTTTTTCAATTCCTCCAATAAACTGGCGCGCATAAGCTCCAAAACTCTCCATATATCGTCGTTGTCCTTCTGCATATACTGTTTGAAAGGCTAGCGAACTCTTTCCACTCCCACTCAATCCCGTAATGACCACCAGTTTGTTTTTAGGAATAGAAATATCTATATTCTTTAGATTGTTCTCTCTTGCTCCTAAAATTACTATCTCCGAATGTTCTTCTTGCACGACTCTAATTTATTATTGTAAAAATTAATGGGCGAATATACAAAATATTGTGCAATAATTTTTAGATATATTATTACTTATTTATAAAATTTAAAATAATTAAAATTAAAAATGGATTGAATTCAATTTTTAAATGAGAAAATAAAATTTTAGTGTAAGGGAATTATCTTTTATTCTTCCACACGAATATTCCTTGTTTTTGGCCATATATTTTCCTTATCTAAACTATAAATTCGATCTATTGCAAGCTTAGCCATGAGATAACTCAGTGTAGATTCAGCACCCTGATTTAAATTTATATTTTTGGATTCAATGCCGTCGTAGCATCCTCCTGTACAAGGATTGTAGATAGTTTGACCGAGGTGATTCTCACCCAAAAACCAATTAAAGGCCTCGATAGCTCTTTCTTTATATTCTTTTTTTGGGAATAGGGCATGAAATTTTTCCAGCGCTATTATGGTATAAGCAACATCAATAGGTTGTTCTCCGCCTAATTTTTTTCGAGCTTTTTTGTTTTTATGAAGCCAGCCTCTATTCGAAATTACGTGTATTTGATTTTGCTTAAAGATTTTTGAAAGCAAAAAGTCAAATGATGTTTCAGCTATTGTTTTATAATGAATGTCTTGAAGCCTAAAATAGGCACATAATAAGGCTTCGGACAGAACGCTATTGCCATAGGTAAGACAATCTTCAAACCACAACCAGTCCTTTGTACTTTCGTGGCGGTACATCTGTACCATTCGATCTGCAAATAGTTTTAGTAAATTCAAATTTTTTTCTTCATTCTGAAAATACAAGCCTTTGATGATAAATGCCATAGCTCTTGTGGAGTGAATTTTTTCTATTTCGGGCAGTGCGTTCTTTAGGAGAATATTGGCATCTTGACTACAATATTTAGGAAGAATGTCCTTTAGCGATATGACATAGCCCAGAGCCCAAATAGCTCTGCCGTTGCTGTCTTCTAGATTTTCGCGTTTATTTTGGCTCGTAATTTGTCTTTTGATATCGGTATAATTAATAAATTTGCCATTATCTTGCAGACAAAATTTAATATAATTTAAATAAATGTTTATCAAAGGTAAGAGCTTTGTATCTTTTGTTTTTTCAAAAAGCTGGCATGTGGTAATCAAAGCTCTAGCATTGTCGTCAATTGTATATCCAGAGTTCAAATCGGGTGTTGAAATATTGGCAAATTGTATTATGCCAAAATCAGTTGTCATGTTTTGGATATGATTTAAATTTATTATTGGAATCTGATATATAAGTTTTTCATCTATATTTATTAATTTCCAAAAGAGTTTAGCATGAAGAATTGCTGAATTTTCCCATGCTGTTGGCGCCATTTTATGTAGTGCATTCAATGAAATTTGTTTGGCCAAACTAGTTTTTTTAAGCAATAGAATGGTCGCAGAGGCCAATTTCTCTGAATTGTTAAAATCAAAAAATAGCCCTGTATTTTTTGTAAGTAATTCTTTGGCATGAGGAATAGGCGAGGATATAATTGGGCATCCTGCACTTAGAGCGTATGCAAAAGTACCACTTACGGCTTGATTAGGATCGTTGGACGTGAAAAGGTAAATATCTGTTAACTGCAAATATTCTAGAAGAATAGGCAATGGTAAGTATTCATTTATAAATAATACATGGTTAGAAATGTCTAATGCCTTGACTTTTACTTCCAATTGTATTCTATATTGCTCCCCATTTTGTTTTTTTATGGCAGGATGTGTTTTTCCCAAAATTAAAAATAATACATTTGGAAAATATTTGATAATAC
>JBEIDU010000060.1:0-10946 GCA_040383345.1 Chitinophagales bacterium
ATTGACTAAAAAATAAATTTGAAATATCTGCTTGACAAAGGTCCATATATTTTTTGATTTATTCTTTGCTGTAAATATTATGATTTGAATAAATGACAAATAATACATAAAAATGCTTTTAATTTTAAAAAAATAAATAGAATTACATTTATTATATTTGCAACCCTAAAACATTAATAAATGAGCGCAATTATAGAAATTCACGCAAGACAAATTTTAGATTCGAGAGGAAATCCTACTTTAGAAGTGGATGTAACTACAGAAAGTGGACATTTTGGAAGAGCTGCAGTACCTTCTGGAGCATCTACGGGGATCCATGAAGCGGTAGAATTGAGAGATGGCGACAAAGCTTTTTACATAGGGAAATCGGTTTTAAAAGCGGTAGAAAATGTAAATACAACTATTTTTAATGAATTGGTAGGCTATGATGTGCGCGAACAAGAGTTGATAGATAAATTATTATTGGAAATAGACGGTACGGATAATAAATCTAATCTTGGCGCAAATGCTATGTTGGCGGTATCTTTGGCAGTAGCTAAAGCAGGTGCAAAAGCTTCTAATTTACCATTATACCGATATATTGGCGGTGTCAATGCGAGTACGTTGCCTGTTCCGATGATGAACATTTTGAATGGCGGTGCACACGCAGACAACTCAATTGATTTTCAAGAATTTATGGTAATGCCTACTGGAGCTGCTACGTTTAGCGAATCGCTTCGAATGGGCGTAGAAATTTTCCATAGTCTAAAAAGTGTACTCAAAAATGCAGGATATTCTACCAATGTAGGAGACGAAGGAGGATTTGCTCCCAATATCAAAAGTAATGAAGAAGCAATAGAAATTGTATTAAAATCTATTGAAAATGCGGGTTACAAACCGGGAGAAAATGTATTCATAGCTATGGATGCGGCCGTTTCGGAAATGTGGAACGAACAAGAACAAAAATATATTTTCCATAAATCGGATAATAGAAAATTGACTAGCGATGAACTCGTAGAATATTGGGCGCAATGGTGCGAAAAATATCCTATTGTATCCATAGAAGATGGAATGGCTGAAGACGACTGGGCGGGATGGAAAAAGTTGACAGAGCGATTGGGTGATAAAGTTCAGTTGGTAGGAGATGACTTATTTGTAACCAATGTAAAACGATTGAAACAAGGCATTGAAAATCAAACGGCAAATTCAATATTGGTAAAAGTGAACCAAATTGGAACACTTACCGAAACCATTCAAGCGGTTCGTATGGCTCAAAACAATGGCTACAATTCTGTAATGAGCCACAGAAGTGGAGAAACAGAAGATAGCACCATTGCAGATTTGGCGGTAGCATTGAATTGTGGTCAAATAAAAACAGGTTCGGCTTCTCGTTCGGATAGAATGGCAAAATACAATCAACTCATTCGTATTGAAGAAGAATTGGGTACAAGTGCTATTTTCCCAAAATTAAAATTTGGTAAATAATCCTTCCGCACTCCATATTACAAAAGAATAAATTAACTCAACGCTTATGGCTTTTTTCAACTATTTCAATAAAGAAAAAAAAGAGGATCTAGACAAAGGATTGGAAACGACTAAAAATTCTTTTTTCTCAAAGCTCTCGAAAGCAATAGCAGGGAAAAGCGAAATCGACATTGAGGATTTAGACGAAATAGAAGAAGCCTTGATTTCAAGCGATGTAAGTCTTGAAACTACCATTAAAATTATCGATAGACTGGAGAAAAATATTGCTGACAATAAATATATTGGACAATCGGAATTGTATCAAGTGCTGAAAAATGAAATCATAGATTTATTATCTGAAAATGATTCGTTTGACTTGGATACCATCCTTCCAAAGACAGATTCCAAGCCTTATGTAATAATGGTTGTAGGAGTAAATGGTGTAGGAAAAACAACTACCATTGGAAAATTAGCGAATCAATTTAAGCAAGCCGGCAAAAGTGTAATTTTAGGAGCAGGCGATACGTTTAGAGCTGCAGCAGTCAATCAATTGAGAATTTGGGCAGAGCGAAGCGATGTAGGATTTGTAGAAAAAGGACAAGATGCCGACCCAAGTGCAGTAGCTTTTGATACACTTCAAAGTGCCAAAGCAAAAAATGCCGACATCGTAATAATAGATACAGCAGGGAGACTTCACAATAAAACGGGATTGATGCATGAATTATCAAAAATCAAAAACGTAATGAAAAAAGTAATTCCCGATGCGCCTCATGAAGTCCTTTTGGTATTGGATGCTAGCACGGGACAAAATGCCTTGATCCAAGCAAAAGAATTTATTTCGGCTACCGAAGTGAATGCTATAGCTTTGACAAAATTAGACGGAACAGCCAAAGGCGGTATTGTAATTTCGATTTCAGACCAATTCAAAGTGCCTATCAAATATATAGGTGTAGGCGAACAAATACATCAATTACAATTATTCAACAAAAAAGCATTTATCGATTCGCTATTTGCTTAATAATCAACAACATTTCTTATGGAAAAAGGGAAAAAATATGCAGCCATCCATTACGCTAAGTATTTGGAATTGGAAAAAATATTAGAATGTCAAGTGCCTCGCTCAACAGAGTTTGGCGAAGAAGCACACGATGAATTGCTTTTCATCATTACCCATCAGGCTTATGAATTGTGGTTTAAGCAAATATTGCACGAACTAGAAGGCGTTGTGGGAATAATGAATGATTTGCCCGTGAGTGAGAAAAAACTAGCTCATGCCGTTCATTATTTGGATAGAACTATCAAAATAATGCATTTGCTTATTCAGCAATTGGAAGTTTTGGAGACGATGACACCAATGGATTTCTTAGAATTCAGAAATTATTTGTTTCCTGCTTCGGGATTTCAAAGTTTTCAATTTAGAAAAGCAGAGGTGATGCTAGGACTCAAAAATAAGCATCGAATTACATATGGAGGGCATCATTACGCAGCCTTTTTTGAAGAAAAACAAAAAGAAGAGCTTGAAAAATTGGAGAACAATCCTTCTATGCTCGAATTATTGGAAAAATGGCTTGAGCGCACCCCTTTTATCGACCATAAGGATTTTAATTTTCTTGAAAATTATAAAATAGCACTCGAAAAACTCTTTGAAACAGAGCAAAATGAAATTCGTGAGACCGAATATTTGAGTGAACAACAAAAAGCTATGCGTCTAAAAATGCTTGGTGATAGCGATACATTCTTCAAGTTGGTTTTTGATCAAGAAAGCTACAACAAAGAATATGAAGCAGGCAATGTAAGAATATCATACAAAGCCATGCTGGCAATGCTTTTCATTTCATTATATAGAGATGAACCCATTCTACAATTACCGTATTTGATGATACAAAAACTTTCTGAAATAGATGAATTTTTGACGCTATGGCGCTTCCGCCACGGACAAATGGTGCTTAGAATAATAGGAAGTAAAATAGGAACCGGTGGTAGTGTAGGCGTGGATTATTTGATGGAAACGGCTTCCAAACATACCATTTTCAAAGATATACATTATGTAAGTACGTTGATGATTCCAAAAAAAGACTTACCGCTTTTGCCCGATACCCTGGTAGACGAGCTCAATTATCACTACAGAAGTAAATAGTACTATGAATGAACGCGAGCACATTTCGTGGGTTCAAAAAGTCTTGAGTTTTTTGTTTCCAATCATTTTAAAAGAAATCAACTCGCCCGTTTATCTTCAATTTGTTCTAAAAAACAATAAAATTTTGCTCAATACCCATCACGCCAATCAATCCAATGGCACGCTAAAGTATGCATTGCATCAAGCTTTCTCACATTTCGGTTGGTATCAAAAAAAGGATATAAAGCAGATTTTAATTCTTGGATTTGGGCTAGGCAGTGCCTATGATTTGCTCGCGCCATACTACCCAAAAGCGACATTTACAGGCGTTGAAATCCAACCTGAAATTAAGAATTTTTACACGCAATATTTTCCCAAAAATACAAATTTGGAGTGGCAGATTCAAAGTGCAGCAGATTATATAAGTATCACGAACTCTTCGTATGATTTGATTTTAATAGATGTATTCAAAGATACAGCTATTCCAAACGAAATCCTAACCCTAAACTTTGTTCAAACTTGTATGCAAAAACTAAGTCCAAAAGGAACTATATTATTTAATACCTTGATTCAAAACAAAATTGAAGAAACTAATCCAGAAATTCATACTTTTTATGATACCTATTGGGATACGATTATTTCAAATCGATTTTATTTGAAAGAAAAGATAAAATAATATTTTTTATCAAATAAGTAATGAAAAAGAAATAGATTTGTAGATAAATTTTAAACATTGAAAATTCAATACGCCGAGGTCATTTTGCCGCTATATCTGCGTCAAACCTATACTTATATCCTGCCCGATTCGCTATCCGAAAAGGCATCTATAGGAATGCGTGTGTTGGTTTCATTTGGAAAAAATAAAATTTATACGGGCATTATAGCCGATATTCATACCCAAAAACCCGACTATCCTTCCATAAAAGAAGTGGAAGAGTTGTTGGACGAAGTGCCTATCGTTAGCGCTACCCATATCAAACTATGGAAATGGCTGAGCAGCTATTATATGACCAGTATTGGGGAAATAATGGATTTGGCGCTTCCCAATGCGTTCAAATTATCCAGTGAACGTTTTTTTGTACCTCGCCATCAGGCGAATATAAATGATTTTGACCTAACGGGCGATACGTTAATGCTTGCCGACGCTATTCAATCGATGGGGAAATTTAGTCTCAACGATATTAAGAGTTTTTTCGATAAAAAATCGGGGATTTCAGAACTCAATGCGTTGATTCAATCCGGATTGGTAGAACCTATCGAAGAAATAGGCGAAAAATATACCGCCATTTATGAAAAATATATTCAAATTTCTCAAACCTTTTTGCAGGATAAAGAAAAGCTAAACGAAATTTTTGGGCAATTGATGACGCGAAGTAAAAAACAATATCAAATTCTGCTTCAATACTTTTCGCTATCTCCAAAAGGCGAAGCCATTTCTAAGGCGCTATTGATGGAAAAGTCCGATGCAAATTCAACGAATATTAAACCATTGATAGATAAAGGCATTTTTATAGAAACGGAACGTCAAAAAGATAGATTTCAATTGGAAAAAATATCGGATTTGAAAGAAGTCGTATTAAGTTCAGCACAAACCGTGGCATATAATGCCATTCAAGCAGAATTTGAGAAACATAAAACGGTTCTTTTTCAGGGAATTACAGGCAGTGGGAAAACGGAAGTGTATATCCAATGGATAAAAAAATGCCTGCAACAAGAGGGAACGATACTCTTCGTATTACCCGAAATAGCGTTGACGTCTCAAATGGTTAAACGTCTTCAAAAATATTTTGGAAATAGTATGGTCATTTACCATTCACAAATCAACCAAAATACGAAGTATGAAATTTGGCAAAAAGTATATCGTTCCGAAGTTCAATTTGTGGTAGGAACTCGTTCGGCACTTTTCCTTCCTTATTCAAAACTTCAGGCTATCATTATCGATGAAGAACATGATGCTTCGCTCAAGCAGGTAGATACCAATCCTCGCTATAATGCACGAGATGGATTTTTATACTTAGCGTATATTATGGGCGCAAAAACGCTTCTAGGCAGTGCTACGCCTTCTATAGAAAGTTATTTTAATGCTATTAATAATCGATATGGATGGGTCAAGCTTCTTGAACGGTATGGCGATGCTACACTTCCCAAAATTGAATTGGTAGACATTAAGCTTCGAGAAAAAGAAAAAGCGATGAAAAGCGATTATTCCAATGATTTGATAGAAGCGATTGAACAAAAAATAGAATTGGGCGAACAAACGGTTTTGTTTCAAAACAGACGAGGATACGCGCCTTATATTCAGTGCGACCAATGCGACCATATTGAAAAATGCGACCAATGCGATGTTCGTCTTACCTACCACAACACGTCAAATCTAATGATTTGTCATTATTGTTATAAAAAATATAAACTCAAACTACAATGTTCTGTCTGTAAAAGCAATACATTAAAAACGAGAGGATTAGGTACTCAAAAAGTAGAAGAAGAAATTTCGTTATTTTTTCCTGAAGCACGAGTAGCCAGATTGGATATAGATATTTCGCGATCCAAACAGCGGCTTGAGAATTTATTGGAGGATTTTAAAGAAGGCAAAATACAAATTTTGGTGGGTACACAAATTGTAACCAAAGGTTTTGATTTTGAGAAATTGAACTTGATAGGTGTGATTCACGCCGATAATCTTTTTTCGTTTACGGATTACAAAACGCAAGAGCGAGCCTTCCAGACACTTATGCAAATTTGTGGCCGAGCAGGACGGCGAAAAGATGCGGACAGTAAAGTAATTCTGCAAACTTACAATCCAAAAGATATATTATTTCAATATCTATTAGCCCAAGATTGGGAAGCATTTATAGCGCAGGAATTAGCCGTGCGCAAACAGTTTATATATCCACCTTTTTGTTCTTTGGTAAAAATAATCATTAGGCATCAAAAAGAAGATTTATTACAAATTTACAGTACTAAAATTGTAGCTAAACTTAAAGAAGCATTCAAATCTATTGTATTAGGGCCTTCGGTTCCACAAATTTCTCGCATTCGAAATCAATATATAAAAGAGGTTTTGATAAAATTGCCAAAAAACAATGAACTAGCTTTCAACAAATTAAAGATTCAAGAAATCTTGGATAGAGAAATACTGTTGCTATCCAATAAAAATTTTAGGATTGACATTATAGTAGATTTTTAATAAGATATATTCCATATTTAATCGTAAATAGGGTCGAGCAGAAATAATAATTTAAATATAAGAATAAGTCTAATTCACCTATACTTTCATCTTAAAACTAATAAATTTATTAATTTCAGATAAGACTTTACCTTGAAAAAATACTATCTAATTATAAAAAAACCATCCTCTCCTTGCTTTTGATATAAGGGCATAAGGATATATCCATCGATTGATGCATAAATAGGGCCATTTTTATCTTGTGCTAACTGTTGTCCTTTGAAAATTTTATCAAAATTATTAAAACCAGGTAGCATTTCAAAATTATCATCTGGATTTAGGGTATGTTTGTATACAAATTCGGTCAACTTGGGCAAATTCGAAGCTGCTTGATTCAATATTTTTCTATTTTCATGAATAAATTCAGGTGAAAAATTGATAATATCCATTTCGTGAAGCAAAATGTATATAGCGGCTTCAATTCTTTTGACACTTTCAGGATGGGTATGTTGACCCGCTTCAAATGCAATAGCTGAAAATTGTTTTTTAGAAAAAATGCCCAACGTAGTATTTTTTATGACTTTATCTAAATGCAAAATCAAGGGTACTTCAAGTTTTTGAGCCATTGACACACTCATATCGTTTCCATTGACAATAGTAAAAAGACCGCCTTCGGCACTGGTAGTATGCAAATCTAAGAATAAAAAAGGTGCATGAGCTTCTCTATGTTCTGTAAACTGCTCTATGACATACAACAATTCTTTTTGTTCCCTATCTTCATGTGATTTTAAATTCTCATATGCAGTATCTCTTACATAATCAATCTGCGTTTCATGCCACAATCTATTGATATCTTTATCGATAAAACGCTTATTTTCTTCAATCGCTTTTACATTGCCTTTTAGTGCAAGGATACATCCTTTTGCTGGAAAATTCATTTTTTTTAAATGATCAAAAACTTGCTGAATTGCCAAAATGCCACTTTGTTCATTTCCATGAATTCCCGCTACAATAATTATTAATTTTTCACTAAGAAAATCACCATAAAGTCCTAAAATACGTTTTTTTGTCTTCTTATCCCAAATCATACTTTTTCTTTAGAAACATCACAAAAATACTAAAAAGTATATGAACTCAAAAAAATAGCCTGTATTTTTGTAAAAAAAATATCATGTTTCATTTGCCTCAAAACGATTGGCTTCCTATATTTAAAATGGATAAAAGCAACATTTTGCTTCAAAAAATCTATAAACATTATCAATTTGAACAATCATTGAATAGAGAAATTTTTCCCGAAGAACCCCTTATATTTAATGCCTTTAATTTATGTAGTTTTGAAAATACAAAAGTTGTCATACTGGGGCAAGATCCTTATCATGGCAAAGGGGAAGCAAATGGTTTAGCTTTTTCGGTAAATGAAGGCATAAAAATACCGCCTTCATTACGAAATATATTTAAAGAACTAAAAAATGAATATCCCGATTTTAATACAAAACGAAGTACCGATTTAAGTGACTGGGCACAACAAGGCGTATTATTGATAAATTCAGTTCTAACGGTAGAAAAAGATAAACCCGCTAGCCACAAACATTATGACTGGGAACTTTTTACCAATTTTATCATTTCATTTATTTCAAAAGAAAAGAAAAAACTTGTTTTTATTTTATTAGGTAAATATGCACAAAATAAAATTAATTTAATTGATTCCCAGAAGCATATCGTTCTAAAATCAGCACATCCTTCACCTTTTTCAGCGAATAGAGGTTTTTTAGGTTCCAATATATTTAAAGATAGTAATCAAATTTTAGAAAAATTAAAATACGCACCTATTTATTGGGGATAAAAAAATAGCCCTTATGGATTATAAGGGCTACCTTTATGAAATTTTTTAAACAAATAAATATACCTATATTATTTGTTGATATTACTAATTTTTGTATATTATTTAGACACGAACATTTATTAGACGAGATAAAAGTAAAAAGGTTTAATGAAAAATATCACATTTTCATTAAACCTTTACAAATTATATGTAAGCACCTTAAAAAGATACCAACTTAAATAAATTTATTTATCTAATTTCCAAAGGGATAAATCATATCCAGGCCTAACTGTATAGGGTCTAGCATTGGTAAATCTTTTATGAAAAGCCATTCGCTCAAGTGGTGCATATAAAAAAATATAAGGCAGTTCATTATGCACTTTTTCTTGAAATTTAATATATTGAGCATCTCTTGACTTTTCATCTAAATTGGCACGAATAGCATCGATCATTTTGTCTGATTCTGGATCGCCATAATTTACATAATTTGAGCCTCCTTTAATGGATTCACTATGCCATATTTGTTTTGGATCTTCTACATTGGGGTCTCCTACCCATGAACCACAATACACTTCAAAATTATGCGCTTTTAAATCATCCAAAAAAACCGTCCATTCTTTAGCTACAATATTCAAATCTACACCTATTTTTTTTAGATTTTCTTTAAAAATCAAGCCTATATTTTTTCGAGTATCATTTCCAGAATTATATTTGTACTCAAGGATTAAATTTGTTTTTTTGCCATTGATAACTTTATCTCTAAAGCCATCTCCATCTGAATCTATCCAGCCTGCTTCATCCAATATTTTATTGGACAAATCTAAATCAAACTGAAATTTCTTTAGATTTTTGTTATAATATTTTTTTGTAGGATGGACCATACTTTCCATAGATTGTCCCAAGCCATAAAGCAATGTTTGAATTATCTGTTCTTTGTCTATAGCATGTGCCAGGGCTTGACGAACTTTAAGATCTTTTAAAATAGGATTAGAATTATTGAGACCTATATACACATATTGATCCGTTGAAGGTGTATGCTTTTCATAGTTTTTCAAAAAACGTTCATCATTTTTTAATTCATTAAAGGCTTTAAATTCAATGCTTTTGATACAATCCAAATCACCTCCTTTAATGGCAGTAGTTGTTGTATTCCAATCATTGATCACTTTATATTTCAAAGTAGAAACCTGTCCGTAATTTTTGAGATATTCACTTGAAGCATTTCTTCCCCACCAATTTTTCTTTTTCTTAAAGATCAATTTACTTCCTGTTACCCATTCTGAAAACTCATAAGGTCCACTTCCTACAACACCTTCTTTTTCTCGCATAAATTTTTGTGAATTGAAAGCATCGGCAAAAGCAATCATATCTTTATCACTTCTCATAAGCTCTCTTTTTTCTCTTGTATTCATTTGTTCCAATGAGAATTTACGCATAATTTTATTAGGATCATAATGATATTCGGGTAATACCCAATATCCACTGTATTCCTCTACCAAAATATAACTTTGATTTGAGTAAACCTTAAATTTCTTTGGATTGGTAGAATCAATTTCAACTTTTTCTAAAAAATCAAAATAAGGTCTTAATTGCTCACAAGACGTTTTTGGATTTAAAACCGCTTTAAAACTGAAAGCAACGTCATAACCAGTTATATCAGTACCATTATCCCATTTTGCTTCAGGTCTTATTTCATATTCTAAAACTAAGCCATTTTTATATGATGTTATTTTGGGCCTATCTACAGCCAATACACCTACAAAATCATTCTTATCATAATCCCAATCAATTAATTTTTGAAAAAGAAATCGTTCTAAAGCTGATGCATCTGCTGACGTAGAACTATATGGCAATAGTTTATCTGGATCACTCAATAGATGGACTACCACCTCATCTTTACCATTTACTGATTTTGATTTACAACCAAAAAATATAATGGCTATTATGGTTAGCATAATGATTTTATTCATAGATATATATTTATTATTTTACAAAAATACTTTTTAAACATTAAAACTATTATTATTTTATTCAATAGTTTTGACTAAGCCATCTGCAAGACCTATTTTAGGCACCAAAATTTGCTTAATTTGAGCTTGTTTAAGTACAAATAGATAAATTTCTAAAGCAGGCACAATAACATCGGCCCTATCAGGATTAAAACCGTACTCTAAAATACGCTCATCTACCGTTAAGGATTTTAATATCTTACATTGTTCCTGAATATATGAAAAGGAAAGAGGTTTCCCTAATGGCTTTTGACTTTGTTTAAATAATGTATTTATATTACCACCGGTTCCAACGGCTAAAGTATTTTCATTTATATTTGACTGTTCAATAAATTCTTTTAATTGAATCCATTCTGTTTCGGCTACCAGTTGCTTGAGACTTCGTACAGC
>JBEIDU010000061.1:0-10870 GCA_040383345.1 Chitinophagales bacterium
AACTAAACTCTATTTTAATTTCATAAGATCCTAAATTTACAGAGACGGATAAATCCTTAAGAGTATCTTCACCTGATAAAGTTTTATATGGCTTGAATTTTTGTATGATCAAAGGCATAAAATCAATGGTTTCTTTGTCATTAATTTTTAGCTTATAAAAAGGTTGATCTATAAAACAATTATGTTCTAATTTAAATACATCTTCACCTATAGTTATTTCTTTTTCATCTAATTGATTTTGTGTAATAACAAAATTATAATTTTCAACTTTAAAATATTTATTCTGATTATGTAAAACAAAACTAGAATTATAAGTATTATTACTTTTTTTATTGATAATATTAGTAAAAAATCCATTGATTCTCCATGTTTTATCATTTTTAAATGATTTTTTTGTATCGTCATTTAGATAAGTGGCTAGAGACTTGTTCTTGAATCGTTTGCTCAAAAATTCAAATTTATCTATAATATTATCTGCCACCGAATCGGCTATTTCTTTTTTGAAATCAATTTTACCATTCACGAGCATATTATTTTCTGTCAATAGCTTTTTTAAATGATATTCCTGACTACGAACTGATACCGAAAATGCATTGAAATAGGGAAAAACTAAAGCAAACAAAACAAATCCAAATAAAGAAATAGGAATAAATTTGATGCTGCTCTGTTTTTTTATGATAAAATATAGAACCGTAACCGTTAGCCAACAAGCTATAAGAAGCACAAAATATCGCGCTTCGGTAAATCCATATTGAAGCAAACGGGTATTGATAGCTACAAACAATAAGATAATCAAGGGCACTAATGTAAGGTAGAAGATTTTATGAAAAATTCGCACCCAAGATTTTGAAGAATCGTTTTTTAGTGGATGCACAAGAAGCAAAGCCAATATTCCAAAAATAGAATAGGCAAGCACCATATACGAAACCCAGCCATGCGGAAGATTGAAACTAATCAAGATTTTGAATAGATAAAGATACAAAATCACGCCGTAGAGAAGCAATAATGGAATCAATATGAATTGCGTAAAGAATTTAAGCACAATAGGGTAGCGGTCATTGGCTTCCATTTTTTCCAGTCCTCCTTGCTGAAATAATAAAAATATAACCGTACTTCCAAAAATACTAAGGAAAACGGCTATTTCAGGATATATCTTTTCTTTAAAATCAATTCCAAATAAGTTTTCAATAGCTGCTAATGCCAACAATACGCCTATTGTAAGAACTTGTGTGAAAATTCCCGTTTGTATCAATCCTATAAATAGACTTTTGTTGTATTGCCAAAATGATGCTTCCTTATTGGATTTCCAAAATGGCGCAAATGATACTAAAAGATGTGAAAGAACAAAGCTAGCCGTAATGAGAATCACGTTTGTGATATTCCAATTGTCTTTATGGGAAGGAAGGACAAAATAGAATCCTAAAAGAAAAATTAAGCCTATCAACTCACTTATCCATCGTTTTCCTGTTCGCTGACCAAACATATTAATGCCAAAAAATAGAGAAATTCCCAAGCCAGAGACTATTATAATTTTAATTATGACGAGCTCTAAATTGTCAGATAATTTTTCATCTTCAATTAAAATCAAGGCACAAACAGCCTTCGTTAGAGATGAAAAAAGCACTATGGAGTATTTTTGGGCTATTAAAATGAGCCTTTGGGTTAATTTAGCTATTTTTTGCATAATTTTTATTCCTTTATCTGAATTTTGGATCTTTTACTTCTACAAGCATCGCTACAATATTTGACTTCATCCCATACTTTTTCCCATTTTTTTCGCCATGTAAAAGGTCGCAGACAAATAACGCATATTTTTTCTGGAAGTTGTGATTTTTTCATTTTTTCTTATGGGTTCTTGTATGTTTTTTGATGATATCTTTTGAAAAAGTCTTTGTATCCTCATCTTTTCTTAGGCTCCAAAGCGTATTGATGATGGTTTTGTCATAATTTTCAATATCGATTATAGGTTTAGGATATTGTTTGCCAATTTCACAAGAATAACTCATCTGTTCTATAGCCGTCAATTTCCAAGGTATGTGAATCCTTTCATTTGGCACTTGAGAAAGTTCCGGAATCCATTTTTTTATAAAAATGCCTTCAGGATCGTGTTCTATGGAATTTTTAATGGGGTTGTAAATTCTAATGGTATTGATGCCCGTAGTTCCCGCTTGCATTTGGAACTGAGGATAATGTATTCCCGGTTCGAAGTCCAAAAACAATTGTGCGAGGTGATACACTCCCCACTTCCAATTTTGTCCTAAGATATGAACAAAAAATGAGACCAAAAGCGCTCTCATACGGAAATTGATCCATCCAGTGACTATGAGGCATCGCATATTGGCATCGATAATAGGGATACCTGTTTGTCCCGTTTTCCAAGCATTTATATACGTTTCATTTCGATTATATTCAATAGACTCGTAAGCTTTGTTCAAACATTGAAATTCGTATGAGACATCCATCTCAAATTTTTGCATAAAATGACAATGCCAGCGCAGTCTATGTAGGAAATTTTCTATGGCAAATTTGTTTTTTTGATTATTTTTTTGAGAATAAACATATTGATACACTTGTCTAATAGAGAGATTTCCCCATGAAATATATGGCGATAGTCTTGAACAATGCATTCGACTTTCATTGGGTTTTGAAATCGATTTGCTATAGAGTCTATGGCGCTTGTCTACAAAGGTTTTTAGGTACTTTCCTCCAAATACACTTCCGCCTGGCTGCATGTCCGATACAGATTTTTCCAATGCTTCTTTTAACGTATCTGGAATTAGAAAATCATAAGCCCAATCCACTGATTTATTTGGAGAAAAATAATTTTGAATCAAAGGCGCATGCATAGTCTCATACCATTTTTTATCCCATTGTTCTCTATTTTTGATCCCTCTAATGATTCCATCACGTGGACATTCAGTCCATTGAATCTTGTTTGTTTTCAATTTTTTGTTAAGCTCGATATCGCGGCCATACGTCCATCGAACGCCCGATTCTTGATAAGAAAATACCTTTTTAATCTCAAAATGCTGTATTAAATGATCAAAAATATCTAGAACATTGCCATACGCTATATGAATTTTTTGATCTTTTTCCTTTAATTGATTTTTCATCCATTCCAACGACTGAAATTGAAATCGAAGATGCCGAATTGAAGTGTCTGGTGCCGCTACCATTTCAGGTTCTAAAATAAATAGTATAAGATAAGGCAATTCTGAATCTTCAGCCAATTTCAATGGCAGGTGATCTTGTAGTCTCAGATCTCTTTTTATCCATACTAAGTTTATTTTTTGTTTAGTCATCTAAATGGAACTGATATCGCGATCTATTTTTGCATACGAAAAACGGTCAATTTTCTTTGGCTCAAAATACGTATCCAATCCTTGCGAAGCTACTATATGTAATTCTTCAAATCGAATGAATCCATCTGAAGTTATAATTGATTCCTCTATAAAAACTTGCTCTATACTAGCAATAATCATCTGCGTTTGATTCGATTTAATTTCAATTTCTTCTACTCGTTTCATCAGCACTTTTATTTTAGCTTCGCGAACAAAAGGCATTGGACAACCTTCCATCCATTCTTCCTCAAATCCACAGGCTACAAATTCGTTGACTTCTTTTGGATAGCGCGCCGATGTTTGATGCATAGGCTTAATATAATTTGTATCCATATAATTCAATCCAAAGAATTCTGTTTCTTTGATATTGGTCAATGTATGACGCTCCACAATACTAGGTCTAAAAATTAATCCAAACAAAGGAGGATGTGCCCCAATATGAATCAATGAATTGAATACTGCTAGATTTACCTGTTGGTTTGAGTCGATACTACTAATCAAGACAGGTTGTTTGTATCCCGCTAAGGAATTGACAAATTGTGTTCGATATTGTTTTTCAAAATCTAAAATGGATTGTTTGGATATCATAAATTAAGCGTTTAAAAGTGGTGCACATTTTTTCCAATAGGCAAAAAAAGAAGGAAAATAGCCAGAAATTGAATCTAAAATCCAATCTCTATCTTCCTCAATACCTTGATAATGTTTATTTAATGGGTGTTCTTTAAAATAAATGGAAGCTTTTGAAAGGTGTTTTTCTTTTAACTCTTCAAAACTACCTACAAATAGTTGAATTCCTTCAATCCATTGCGCATAGTTCAATAAAAATTGAATACATAAATCGCTGACTGGAAAATGTTCAAAAATAGCGGGTTCCAAAAGCAAAACTCTGTTGGCTTTGAGCTCTTTTTTCCATTGCGGATCGATATTGTAATAATTATAAATACAGGTAGGCAACGAATCGTCAAGTTTTAAATCCGCTACTTTTGGCAGATTGGTTTTTAATGCAAGTGTTTTTGAATCGTTCCATTCTTCAGGAATCCATGTATCAAAAGGATTTTGATGAAATCGATTCAAATACGAATTGGAAATGGACGCTTTTGTGAAAAAGGATATATTTTCTTCATTCATCATATACATTTTTTGGCTATTGGCGCCACAAACCCATTGCCAGCTACATGCATTACTTGCCCAGTCGCCATCCAAAAGATGGTAATACATCCATTGTGCAGGCGTTTTCCAATGGTATTGTCCAATATTGCAAATTAAAGAAGCAAGATACATTCGCACATGATTGTGAAGATATCCTGTAGTTTGTAATTGATGAATTTGTTCATTGAAAAAAGGAATACGCATCGTTTTTTCATGAATTACGCTAGGAAAATCTCGATAAGTTTGTTTCATCTGAGATTGCTTAATTTCCTCATCAAGGCTTTTTTCTTGCCAAATTCGTTGAAAATAATCGCGCCAGCATAGTTCTTTAACAAAGGATTCGATTTGATACAACTCAAAGCCTCGTTTTTTCATAATTTCGTATACAATCTTGGTAGAAATGATGCCTCTGGAAATAAAGGGCGAAAGATATGTGACAGCACCATCGGTAAAATTGCGGGTTTTGCCGTATGCCACAGGATCTATGTTGTGGATATATGCTATGAGCGAATCGTATGTTTCAAAATGGGGTATCATTTATATTCTAACTAATTTTTTATCTCTCAAATCCTGTAATGTGAGTAGATTTTCGTGAAACGTTTTTGATTTCAATACTTTGTAAATGAACAATATATGGTCACTTTCTTCTATATCTATCACCTCTACTTTTTCCAAAAGTACGTACGCAGCACATTCTTTTAATACTTCTTGATTTTCCCAAAAGGTCAATGCTTGCTTTTTATCCAAATACTTTTTTTTGTTATAATTGAGTCCACTTTTTTTACCAAATGTAGTGACAAATTGAATTTGTTCTTTTGACAATATTTGCAAAACGGCTTTTTGAGAATGTAAACAATTTTCGAGCGTTTTTGTATTTCTATAAATGGCTATGGAATAGAGTTTGGGAGTCATACTGATGGGAGTCACATAGGTGCAAATATTCATATTGGGCTCTTGTTCCGCATTGTAGCTAGCCAAACTGTATATTGTTACATTCGAAAGATTCCAAGGTTTTTTCAAAATAATCTAATTAGCGTTATGTATTTTTTCTAAAAAATGTTCTGCTTGTTCAAATAAATAAGCCTTTCTTTCAGGGTTCATTTTGTCTAAAATGCTGATTATCATTTTAAAACGAATGTTTTTGTTCAAGAAATCTCGGTGCTTTGCCACAAACCGCCAATACAAACCATCCCAAATATCGCACCAAGCGCCTTTTTTGTAGTCGCTCATTTTTAGGATATAATTACTGCCCGAAATATAAGGTTTGGTGCACATATAGCCGCCATCCGCAAATTGGCTCATTCCATAGACATTGGGAACCATAACCCAGTCGTACGCATCGATATAAAATTCCATAAACCATTGATAGACCGCATTGGGGTGGATTTCGCAGAGCAACATAAAATTTCCCAAAATCATCAATCGCTCGATATGATGATTGTATCCTATTTGTATCAATTTTTTTATGGCATCATCTACAGGTTCGATAGAAGTCGTTCCATTATAGAACGCTTTGGGCATTGGATGCTGATGATTCCAAAAATTTGCATTGCGCTGAAAGGTACCTTTTTCAATATAGATTCCGTGAATAAATTCGCGCCAGCCTATGATTTGCCTAACAAATCCCTCCAAACTATTCAAAGGAACTTGATTTTTTTGACCATATTCAACCGTTTGAAGAATAACGTCTTGTATGGACAGCAAACCTACATTGATCAAAGGCGACAACAACGAGTGATGCAATATGGACGCGTCTTTTACAATAGCATCTTCATATTCGCCAAAATCATAAAAACGATGCGTGAGAAAATCTTGTAAATAGGCTAGGGATTCTTCATACGTTGTAGGATATCGTTTCTCGTCGGATAGTTCGCCTAAATGACTTGAAAAATGGGTATTTACATAGTTTTCAGCTTCTATATCCCAATCATTTTTAGTTAGAGAAATGATTGAGGGAGGTGTTTTGTCTTTTGGGTATTTTTTTCGATTTTCGGCATCAAAGCTCCATTTTCCATCGATTGGTTTCCCGTCTGGAGTAAGCATTATATTCCATTTTTTTCGTTGAAGGATATAAAAATCGTGATGAAAAACCGATTTTTTCCCTCCGAAATAGGATTGAATTTCGTTTAAGTTGTTCTTAAAACTTGGATTCGGGATATAATTAATTGAAACAGCAATTGCTTTAGCAAATGTATTCAACTTTTTCTCTAGCCAATTATCCGAAGGATAATAAGTTGTGATGGATTTGATATTTAAAGCATTTATAAAATCAAACGATTGAGCCTTTTCTAATGCGATATATTTAACATCCATTTTCTTGGACGTCAAATAATGTTCATAACACTTCATACTCGCCCTGTGAAATGCGATTTTTTGTTTATGAAATGGATATAAATTGAAAAATAGCGGTTCTTCAATAATCATCACCTCTTTACCCAAAATTTCTTCAGGTAAAGCCTTAAATAATTGATTTGGAAAGATTAAAAATATATCCATCAAAACTAATTACAATTATAAAAATGAATTAGTTTCAAAATTTATAATTCGTAAACTATATTAATATATTTTAATACTATCTCAAAAAGTGTGTCTAGTTAAATTATACCGCAACAAAAAAAGCCCCGATTTCTCGGAGCTTTTCATTTATGTATGAAACACTTAAAATAAAATTAAGCGCTCAATTTTGCTTTTAAATTCGCATCAATCGCATCCAAAAATTCTTCGGTATACAAATAATGCTCGCCGTGATTTACTTTATTTCCGTGGATACAAACTGCCAAATCTTTAGTCATTTTACCCGATTCTACAGTTTCTACACATACTTGTTCCAACGCTTCGCTAAAACGAATCAACGCTGCATTGCCATCCAATTGGCCTCTGAAAGCCAATCCTCTAGTCCAAGCAAAAATCGATGCAATTGGATTGGTAGACGTTCTGTTACCTTTTTGGTGCTCACGGTAGTGACGTGTAACTGTTCCGTGTGCTGCCTCCGCTTCCATTACTTTTCCGTCTGGAGTGATCAACGTAGACGTCATCAAACCCAATGAACCAAATCCTTGAGCTACCGTATCGCTTTGTACGTCGCCATCGTAGTTTTTACAAGCCCATACAAAGTTTCCATTCCATTTCAACGCACTAGCTACCATATCATCAATCAAACGGTGCTCATACGTTATTCCTGCATCCGCATATTTCGCTTTAAATTCATTTTGGTACACTTCCTCAAAAATATCTTTGAAACGACCGTCATATTTCTTCAAAATCGTATTTTTTGTAGAAAGATACAAAGGCCATTTTTTGTTCAAAGCCTGATTGAAACAAGCTCTCGCAAATCCATAGATACTCTCATCGGTATTGTACATAGCCATTGCTACACCATCTCCTTTGAAGTTAAATACTTCAAATTCTTGTGTATTTCCATCCTCACCTTCAAATTTGATCGTCAATTTCCCTTTGCCTTTTGTTACAAAATCTGTAGCTCTGTATTGATCTCCAAACGCGTGACGACCTACACAAATAGGCGCTGTCCAGTTGGGTACCAAACGAGGTACATTATTACATACAATAGGCTCACGGAAAACCGTTCCATCTAAGATATTACGAATCGTTCCGTTCGGGCTTTTCCACATTTGTTTGAGTTTGAACTCCTCCACACGCTGCTCATCCGGTGTAATGGTAGCACACTTGATACCCACACCACATTCTTTAATGGCATTGGCGGCATCTATTGTTACTTGGTCGTTGGTCGCATCTCTATGCTCCATCCCAAGGTCATAATATTTGATTTCTACATCCAAATAAGGAAGAATCAATTTCTCTTTGATAAACTTCCAAATAATACGGGTCATTTCATCGCCGTCTAGCTCCACCACTGGGTTTAATACCTTAATTTTACTCATTATTTTATTTTATTATTATTATAAAAAGTGCAAATATAGATAATAATTTGAAATCCAACATCAAGAAATCAGCAAAAATGCTATACATAGAAATTTGGAGCTACTTCCCGTTTCTAATCCCGATTACGGGTCTATATGCTACTATCTCTTTTTAAAATCCCGACATTATAGCCGTTTTTGAAAACGAAGTTTGAAAATTACGGATATATGAACGGTACGCTTCGTTCCAGAGGATATCCGCTTCTATCTGGGCTAAATAGGAACCCAAACATACCTGTTTCCAAATCCCCAATTCTTGTGATTATCTTCATTCCCAAAAATTATTCTCAAACAATACTAAATTTCATAATCAAATCATTTTAAAAATTTATTGGGAATCTCATCGTTGCGATATATCTCTTGAGCAAATAAATTAATGGTTTCTAGTCTCATTGGATTTGTTTTTTAAAATAAATTAAATATTTGTATTTTTGTAAAAAATAATTTTTATGTTAGTAAGAGAACAAGTACACGAAGCAGTTGATACTCTTGATAGAGAATTCACTATGGATCAGCTTTTTGAAAGATTAAGTTTTATAGAAAGCGTAAAAGAAGGATTAAAAGACTTAGAAGAAGGAAACACTTTGACTGAAGAAGAATTTGAAAACGAGATGAAAAAATGGTAAAAATCATTTGGTCAAGGAAATCTTCAAATGATTTAAAAAATATTTATAATTATATCGCTCAAAATAGTCTTTTCTTTGCAAAAAAGACTTTAGATAAACTTTATAATAGGACTCAAATTTTAAAAAACTTTCCAGAGATAGGAAAAATTGTTCCAGAATTTGAAGTTGAGCACATTCGAGAATTAATTGAAGGTAATTATAGAATAATATATAAAATTACGGGTTCTAAAAATATCGAAATTGTAACCATTTGGCATTCATCAAGAGATTTAAATAAATTATCTATAAAATAACTAAAACAGTTTAACACAAATTAGAGTAAACATTAGCGAAGTATCATCGTTTTAATCCCTCTCACAAAATTGATTATATTTAAAAAAAACTACATGAGTAAAGTCTTTTCTTTTTTAGCCCAGATAGAAATCACATACATATTCCAAAATATTTTTACAAAACAAAACCCGTTTTTCAAAACCAAATATCATAGAAGAATTTATTAAAAATACGTAATGCGTAATTTTCATAATGCGAAATGCTCTTTTTGATTAAAATAGTGTAGCAAAATAAATAATTTTATTAAAAATACGCAACTATTTAACAAACCCATATCGTTTAATTCTACTCTAAAAATGTTATTTTTTCTTAAAAATTTTAGCATTAGTTAAAATTGTATTATAATTGCATATATTTACAAGTTATGCGTCAGCTTAGAAAACGACAACCGAACATTTAAAACAGAAAAATATGAAAAATAAATTGACACATTTTGCCATTCACATTGACGACATTGAACGGGCAAAGAACTTTTATGACGGAGTATTTGATTGGGGTTTCAACTCATACGGACAAGGAGACTTTTTGCAAATCAAGGCGGACAAGTCCGAGAGTGGAGAATTGATTGGAGCTTTGCAGTCAAGAAAATATTCGCCAATTCCTGACAAAGTTATTGGTTTGGAATGTACAATCGCAGTAGAGAGCATTGATGAAACTATTGAAAAAGTAAAAAGCAAAGGCGGACAAGTATTAATGCCAAAGACAGCCATTCCGTATGTTGGTTACATTGCAAAGTTCTTGGACACGGAAGGTAACTTGATTTGCGGAATGCAATACGACAATTCAGCAAGATGACAAAGTCAAGACCAATACACTCAGACTTTCAATTCTTATTGGACTTTAAAGATCAAGAAGTCATTGACTTGTTTAAAGATTTGAGAGAATATATTTTGGAATTGCACCCAGACAGTAATGAACTACTGTATCACACTCACGCCTTGACAGCAGTTTTTTCAATCTCTGACAAGCTATCAGACGCTTTTTGTATGTTGCCAATTTATACAAACCACCTAAACTTGGGGTTTAACAAAGGGACACTTTTGAATGACCCAAATAAACTCTTAACAGGGACAGGTAATTTAATTAGGCACATTGACGTAAAGAAAACAAGCGATTACAGAAACCCCAAAGTAAAAGCATTGATACAAGAAGCCATTGACTTTGCAATTAAGGATATGGACAAACCGACTAAATCCATTGGACAAACAATATCGAAAATCAAGAAAAAATAGAAAGCCGACCGCATAACACTGGTTTGGCAAAAGTGGCGGTTCAGTGCTCCGCAGACACATTTGTGGTTATTCAAACATTGGTTCTCCGCATCAACATTTGTGTTGAAAATCGCCACCTTCGCCAAGCCCGAAAACGTTGGTAGTAATTTTAACAAAAACGACGATTAAAATAAATGTTCGAAAAAAAATCAATAGTTGACTACTTAAAACAATATAATTTATTTACAGACAGCGAAATAAATGAATTTATA
>JBEIDU010000062.1:0-10267 GCA_040383345.1 Chitinophagales bacterium
AATTATGGTTATTTTAGTAAAAATACTAGCTATTAATCCATGTAATTCACCATGTTTAATGTAATTGAAATTAAGCTTATATTTTGTCATAAAATAGTTTAAATCGGCATAAGCATCGCCAGTTTTTTCAGCAAACCCAACTTCGTCTTTCAAAATACTAGAAATATGCAATTGATGGACTACCGAAAATTGTAATGTAAAAGCAAATAAAAAACTCATGAAAAATGTAATTCCAAATATCATAAAAAGATTAGCTTCTTTTGCTTTTTCCTCGGTCATACCTGTCTCATTCATCCAAATAGTTCCAAAAACTTTAGGATTATACCACACAAAACCAATAATTAATGGAATGAACGACACTAAAAAAATTACTAATAGATTCATGGATTGCATATTATGATAATTTAAAAACGCTAATGATAATTGTCGTTGCAAATTTAATTAAAGAACTTAAAATGAAAAAACTTTTTTTATTTCTCTTGTAATTGTTTTTCAATCTCCTTTGATACTGAATTGAATATAGTAAGAAAATTTAAAATGTAATTTAGAATTTTTCTAAATAGAAATTTAAAATACACTATATTTGCTCCCTATGACATTGTGTGAATTAGAAAAAGGCGAAATGGGAATCGTTATCGATTTAATCCAAAATGAGTTTACGCTTAAGCTCGTGGAAATGGGTATATATAAAGGACGAACTATTACTCCCACAGAATTTACATTGTTAAAAGATCCTATTTGTGTTTCGGTTTCAGATAGCCGTTTGATGCTGAGAAAAGAAGAGGCTAAATCCATTATTGTAACAAAATGTGATTTGTAATAATTTAAAATTAAATTATGGAACGCAATATTCGCAATATTTTTTTGATAGGTAATCCCAATTCGGGAAAATCTTCATTATTCAATCAATTGACGGGTTTGAATCAGAAAATAGCAAATTATCCAGGCGTTACTACAGAGCGAAAAATGGGCTCATTTTATTTAGGAAAACAAGAATATGAATTAGTTGACTTACCCGGATGCTATTCATTATATCCTAATTCTATAGATGAGAAAGTTGTAATTAATGAGTTACTTCAAAACAAACCTGATTTAATTCTCTTTGTAGCCGATGCTAGCAATCTGTATCGCAGTTTACTCCTTTATACACAGGTAGCCGATTTTAATCTCCCCATTGCAATGGTTTTAAATATGGTGGATGAATTGGAGTCAAAAGGAGAAGTGGTCAATGCTTCTTTTTTGGAGTCTGAATTAGGTTGCCCTGTTTTTTTATGCAATTCCAAGAAAAGAAAAGGGATTGACTCCATCCAAAAATATATTATTGGATCCGATTTTCATGCTTCAATGAAAATATTTGGAAATAAACAATTGTTTTCAAATTATTTAAGTTCGAGTAATCTAAACTATGCATCATGGCATGAATATGTTCAAGGTACGCCTTCGAATGCAATTGTTGAAAATATCAAGAGAATAGAAGTCATAGAACGATATAATAAAATTGAATCGATTATAGCTTTAACCGTCTCAAAAACTCAAAAAGCCTTTAATCGTCAACGGTTTACCGAAAAATTGGATAAGTACCTCATGCATAAATATTATGGATTTATATTTTTGCTATTGATTTTATATGTAGTATTCCAAACCTTATTTACCCTTGCACAATTTCCTATGACATGGTTAGATAGTGGATTTGGCTATATGGCTCACTTTATCAATAATTTAGACTCCAAAAGCTCATGGCTCACCTTTATTTCAGAAGCCGTGATACCTGGAATTAGTGGTGTACTCATATTTATTCCTCAAATTGCACTATTATTCTTAATGAATACTTTTCTGGAGGAGAGCGGCTATATGGCTCGTATCGTTTTTTTATTGGATAATTGGATGCGAAGATTTGGAATGAGTGGAAAAAGTGTATTACCTTTGCTTTCGGGAAATGCATGTGCTATTCCCGCTATTGCATCTACAAAAGCTATCCCTACACACAAAGAGCGATTAATTACCATCCTTTGTATACCTTTCATGACCTGTTCCGCTCGATTGCCTGTTTATACATTGCTTATTTCTATTGTTATTCCTCTCGAATTTCAGGGGTTATCCTTATTATCTTTGTATGCGTTGGGGGTTGTTTTTGCTATGCTTTTTGGTTGGATATTGAACAAAAATATTTCAAGTAATGAAAAAAGTTTTCTTATTATGGAATTACCTCCTTATCGATTACCATCATTCAAAAATATTTATATCAATATTAAAAATGCTGTTGTAGCTTTTGTAAAAGTAGCAGGAAAATTTATTGTTACTATTTCTATCGTTTTATGGTTTTTGGCATCTTTTGGATGGCAAAATCAAGCCATACAAAAAACAAATATTGAGACATCCTTTGCCGCGTCAATTGGTAAAACAATAGAACCTGCTATTAAGCCTTTGGGTTATGATTGGAAAATAGGTGTGGCGCTGGTTACGTCTTTTGCGGCACGCGAAGTTTTTGTATCTACACTGGGTATGTTGTACAATATAGGAGAAGAAGCTACAGAACGTACTATGATTGAAAAAATGAAATCACAAGTATATCCACAGACTCAATTACCTGTTTTTAATTTAGCTTCGGGAGTTTCATTGTTATTGTTTTACGCTTTTGCGTTGCAGTGTATGAGTACACTAGCAGCTATTAAAAAAGAAACAGATACATTCAAATGGGCTATTATTTCTTTTTTATTAATGGCTTCTCTGGCCTATACTTCCGCCTTTATAGCTTTTCAATTTCTTAAAAAATGTTAATTTAAAAAAAGCATGAGATATTTAGTTTTGTATCTTTGTGTTTTAATTTAAATTATTCGATTTCAATATGAAATTAACCCCCATTCACAAGTCTCCCAACATTACATTTTATTCAGCCAATCTGGAAACTCACATAAGTTTACCATATGTGAAAGAAGGGATTTCTGCAGGATTTCCATCTCCAGCAGAAGATTTTTTGGATGCCAGTATTGATTTGAACAAAGAATTAATTAAAAATCCTAGTGCTACCTTTTATGGAAAGGTTAGAGGCAATTCTATGAAAGATATAGGCATTCATGACGGGGATTTGCTCGTTATTGATAAAAGCTTAGAGCCGAAAAATGGTAAAATTGCTATTTGTTATATTGATGGTGAATTTACGGTCAAGACTATAAAATTAGAGAAAGATTGTATTTGGCTATTGCCTGCCAATACAGATTATAAACCTATAAAAGTCACAAAAGATAATGATTTTTTGGTTTGGGGTATTGTAATCAATGTTATAAAATATTTTTAATATTATGTACGCATTGATTGATTGTAATAATTTTTATGCATCGTGCGAACGGGTTTTTCGTCCCGATTTGAATGGTAAACCTATCGTGGTGCTATCCAATAATGATGGTTGTATTATAGCTCGTTCCAATGAAGCTAAGGCGCTAGGTATTCCTATGGGAGCTCCTGCTTTTCAGCTTCAAAAACTATTTGCTACAAATCAAGTTCATGTTTTTTCCGCAAATTTTCCATTATATGGCGATCTTAGCATGCGTGTGATGCAGCTTTTAGGCACATATTGTCCTAGTGTAGAGATATATAGTATCGATGAGGCTTTTTTGGATTTTTCAGGATTTGAAAACAATAATTTACAAGCTTATGGTCAAGAAATAGCTATGAAAGTTCAGAAATCTACGGGAGTACCCATCAGTATAGGTTTTGCTTCTACAAAAACACTCGCTAAATTAGCTAATAAAATTGCAAAGAAATTTCCCGAAAAAACTAAGAATGTATTTATAATAAATGATGAAGCTGCGCGTATCAAAGCACTCAAATGGCTACCTGTAGAGGATATTTGGGGTATTGGGCGCCAACACTCCAAAAGATTGAAAGCACAAGGTATTATGACTGCTTATGATTTTTCAATTTGGAATGCTGATAAAATCAAAAAACAAATGGGGATAGTTGGGCTAAGATTGCAACAAGAATTACTTGGAAATCCTACACTGCCAATTGAAATGCCCAAAGCAAAGAAAAATATCGCTACTACGCGTTCTTTTGAAAAAATGTATACAACTTTTGATGAATTAAAAGAGCGTGTGGCCACATTTTCCGTTACATGTGCTGAAAAACTGCGAAAACAAAGATCTTGTTGTCAAGCGATTATGATTTTTATTCATACAAATGGGTTTAGAAAAGATATGCCTCAATATAGTCGAAATATTGTAGTAAAATTACCATTTGCGACCAATTCAAGTATTGAAATTGCTCATTATGCCATAAAAGGATTAGAACAAATTTTTAAGGAAGGGTATGCTTATAAAAAAGCAGGGGTAGTTGTCATGGATTTTTATCCCGAAGGTATCGTACAGCAAACCTTATTTGAATCCTCTAATCCTAAACATAATGCCATTATGAAAGCAATGGATATGCTTAATAATAATAAAATAGGCAGTACTAAAATTAAATTAGCTACCCAAGATAGAGATAGGGTATGGAAGATGAAACAAGAAAAATTGTCTCCTCGCTATACTACAAATTTTGAAGATATTATAATTATAAATGCTAACTAATGTGTTTTCATTCGCAACAAAGCAAAGATGCCCAAACTCTAGAAAAAAGATTTAACGCAAATTTTTTAAAAGCAGCTTCTTATAAACCTTCTGTTTATAATGGTTTTACATTTCCCAACACCCCTATTATTACTAATCTTAAATCCGATCAAATACAATTATTTAGCTGGGGGTTGATCCCCTCTTGGGCAAAAAATATTGATTTTAGGAAAAATACTCTAAATGCCAAAATAGAAACTATAAATGAAAAACCGAGTTTTAAAAATATCCAAAATCAACGTTGTTTAGTCCTACTTGATGCTTTTTTTGAATGGCAGTGGCTAGATCCATTAGGTAAGAAAAAACAAAAATACTGTATCGAAATGCCCAATGCCGCTCTTTTTGCTTTAGCAGGTTTATGGAGTACGTGGACAGACCCTTTTACAGATACAATTTGGAATACTTATACCATTTTGACCACAGAGGCCAATGAACAAATGAGTCAAATTCACAATTCAAAAAAGCGAATGCCTTTGATTTTGCTCCCCGAAGAAGAAAAGATATGGCTTCAAAATGGTCAAATTTCAAAGGAAAGACAAATTGAATTAAGGACATCTCTTATATAGGAAATTCATTATTTAAAAAATAAACTGTATCTCTTTCATACCAAAGGAATGTATACTTTTATCTTCAAATTCTAGGATCAATCTGCCATTAGGATCTATAGTAGTTATCGTTGCTTCAAGTATTTTTTCTTCAACCTTAAATAGCCTTTTTGTTCTGTAACCCAATAAATATTTACAATAATTTTGTGAATTTATTTTTGAACTGGGCGCGTAAAGTGTATTATAGTTTTCTTCTATTTCGGTGCAGATAGCACTTGCAATTTGACTTCTACTCCATTGCATATTGAATTCTTTTCTTAATGATGTAGCTAACGATAATTTTTCTGGAAAATCTATTTCATTAATATTTAATCCTATACCTATAATGGATTGTTCTATTCCATTTGAAGAAATGCTGTTTTCTATTAAAATACCTCCTAGTTTTTTATGGTTTAAGAAAATATCATTAGGCCATTTTATATTGAGTTGGCCAGATACATTATTCTGATACAATATTTTTTGCAAGCCTTCAATGATAGCAATCGAAATCCATTGGTTTAAAATAAAAATATCTGAAATAGAAATTTTCTTTGGATAAACTACAAAAGAAAATAATATATTTTTGGACGGAGCACTATGCCATACGTTGTGAAGTTGACCTCTTCCGCCAGATTGAAAATCTGAAAACACAGAAAAACCTTCATTTACATTATTTTTAGAAACTATTTCTTTAATATAATCGTTAGTAGAATGCAGCGATTCTATATAAAAGGGCGTTTGAGAAAAAAACGATATGTCAAAAAATGAATCCAAAAGAAAAATAATTATTAATTTTGTAAAAATATTAAAAAGAAATCATTTGGCAACGAAAAAAGCAGGAGAAGAGAATCCCTTATTGAAGACAATCATAACTTCATTGACGGATAGGAAAGCACAAGAATTGGTAACGATAGATTTGAGACAAAACGAAGATGCTATAGTGGATTATTTGATTGTATGTCATGGAGATAGCACTACACAAGTAGATGCCATGGCTGGAAATCTTGAAAAAGATGTAAAGGAATTATTACGAACAAAACCATATCGCACTGAAGGGAAACGAAATTCACTTTGGGTAATCGTAGATTATGTGGATATCATAGTTCATATTTTCTATAAAGAGGCCAGAGATTTTTACAAATTGGAGGATTTGTGGTCCGATGGACACAAGCAAGTATTTAGTTAAAATTATTATTTAATAAGACGATTTTTAGATTTTTAAAATGAACAACGAAGAACAACAAGCAGTAGAAGAAAAAAATAAAGCTTCAAAAGATAATTCAGAAAGAAATAGTAAAAAACCAAAACAAGATGGTCCTAGCTATATTTGGATTTATTTGGCATTGATTTTAATTATAGGATTTACATTTTTTTCCAATTATTTCCAAGATGCGGATAGTCGTGAAATTAGTAGAATTCAATTTGATAGGCTCTACAAAAAAGGACAAATAGATCATTTAGAAACCATCAATGAGCAAAAAGCATTGGTTTTTATCAAAAAAGATTCATTGGGGAATGAAGAGTACAAAAAACTCAAAATTCCAGCTACATTAATGGGCGAGCCACAGCCTATATATTTTTTTAGAATATATTCAAATGCTGCACTTGAAACGCATGTTTCAAAATTGAGAGCACAATTTCTGTTAGAAGAGATTAATATAGTACCCAAGGTAGAATCAAATGGCTGGATGAGTATAGGTTCTACTATTTTTACTACGGTTTTATTTTTAGGATTGTGGTATTTGATGATGCGAAAAATGAGCGGTGGTGGCGGAGGAGGTTTTCCTGGTGGAGGCATTTTTTCTATCGGAAAATCAAAAGCAACTCTTTTTGATGAAAATGGTGAAAATCAAATTACATTCAAACAAGTAGCGGGCTTGGATGAGGCAAAGCAGGAGGTAATGGAAATAGTAGATTTTTTAAAAGACCCAAAAAAATATACAAATTTAGGAGGTAAAATACCAAAAGGCGCTCTACTAATTGGGCCTCCAGGAACTGGAAAAACATTATTGGCAAAAGCTATGGCAGGCGAGGCAAAAGTACCTTTCTTTTCGCTTTCAGGTTCTGACTTTGTAGAAATGTTTGTTGGGGTAGGAGCGAGTAGAGTGCGTGATTTGTTCAAACAAGCAAGAGAAAAATCACCTTGTATTATTTTTATTGATGAGATTGATGCCATTGGAAGAGCTAGAGGAAAGTCTATGATGGGGGGAAATGATGAAAGAGAAAATACCCTAAATCAATTGTTGGTTGAAATGGATGGTTTTGGTACAGATAGTGGAATTATCATCATTGCTGCTACCAATAGACCCGATGTTTTGGACGACGCATTGTTGAGACCTGGACGTTTTGATAGGCAAATTTCTATTGATAGACCTGATTTGAATGGTAGAGAACAAATTTTCAAAGTGCATTTGAAGAAAATCAAAATTCACAATGATATTTCTCCTCGAAAATTAGCATCTCAAACGCCTGGATTTGCTGGGGCCGATATAGCCAATGTATGTAATGAAGCCGCTCTTATTGCCGCTCGAAAAAATAAAGAAAATGTGGAGATGGAAGATTTTATTGCTGCCATTGATAGAGTAATAGGAGGGCTTGAAAAGAAAAATAAGATTATTTTACCTGAGGAAAAAGAAGTGATAGCATATCATGAAGCGGGACATGCAATTTGTGGCTGGTTTTTGGAACATGCACACCCTTTGGTCAAAGTTACCATTGTTCCCAGAGGAGTAGCTGCACTCGGATATGCGCAATATCAGCCTAGAGAAAAGTATATTAATACTAAAGAAGAATTGCTCGATGATATATGTATGACCTTGGGAGGAAGAGCGGCTGAGAAATTAGTGTTCAATAAAATTTCAACTGGGGCTTATAGTGATTTGGAACAAACTACACAGCGAATTTATGCAATGGTAGTTGCATATGGAATGAGTGATAAAGTAGGCCATGTGAATTATCACAAAATGATAGAAAATTCTTACCAAACACCTTATTCAAATGATACCGCAAAATTAATTGATGAGGAAATAAGGAGTATAGCAGATACCGAATTTCAGAGAGCTGTTGCTTTGTTGACCGAAAAAAGAGATGAGCTAGAATGTTTGGCAAAAATGCTTTTAGAAAAAGAAGTATTGCAAAAAGACGATTTGATAGAAATGTTTGGCAAAAGACCTTGGGACAAGGATGAAGCCCCAGAAGATTCATATTCCAATGAAGATAGTACTCTTGAGGATAATAGTCCTGTAGAAGAAGTAGCTATAGAAAATGAAGATATCTCAAGTGAAACTGCATCATCGGATATTATTGATGATAAAGCACAAGATGATTCAATTGAATCGTAATATTTAAATCATTATGATACGTATCTATTTTAAGTTTTTTGTCATATTATTTTTAATTTTTTTGTACAGTTCCTGTTCCAAAGATTTGGCTTTAAATGGTATTCCAGCTTATTTAAGGATCGATTCTGTGCAAGTTATTGGGGATGCTCGTTTTGGGGTGATTTCAAGAGATATTTTTGGCGTACAAATTGATGTAGGGTCTGAATCAAGGGGAATTTGGCAATTAAATTCTTTGATTCCTATCCTTCAAGAAGGCGATAAAAATTTGATTATTTCTCCTTTTGTAAAGGTTAATAACTTATCCAATAATTTTATTCAATACCCCTTTTTGAGAACAAATTTGACGTTACATAATTTTAAACCTACTCGTGTGGATACAATTGTTCCATCTTTTTCATATTTCGATGATACTCGTGTGGTCTTGATAGAAGAATTTGAGAACAATTCTAATTTTTCAAATGCTACGGTTTCTTCTATTGCAAAAAATGGGCAAGGAAGTCTTAAAATTATTGCCAATAATCAGTCTACAAGCGATTCAAGTATTACATCTGTTCACGTAACCCAATTGGTTTTGAATCCAGGTAAAGAAATATACTTAGAATTTGATTATTATATGCCTTCGGGTGCATTAATGCCTTCTATATCATTTACTGATGCAAATGGAAATGTTAAAAATTTATTTGCGGATAATTTCTTGAAAAAAAATAATGGCTGGCAACATGTTTATTGGAGATTTTCTAGCTTGGTTGGTTTTGCCAATGTTTCAAAAGGATATGTTTCGTTTTCTTTATTGAAAGATGATGTACCAAACGGTGAAGTATATATAGATAATCTAAAACTTTTAGAACGATAATTATTAAACTTTATAAAATTTATTACAAATGTCAAATTACGATGTAACTATTATTGGAGCGGGTCCTGGAGGATATGTATCTGCCATTCGTTGTGCTCAATTAGGTTTAAAAACAGCTTTAATAGAAAAATATAATACATTGGGTGGTACATGCTTAAACGTAGGCTGTATTCCTTCAAAAGCCATGTTGGACAGTAGTGAACATTATTTTAAAGCCAGAAAAGAGTTTAATGAACATGGAATTATGCTGGATCATTTGAGTATGGATATCAAAAAAATGGTGGAGCGTAAGGCAGGCGTTGTAGATATGACTGTTAAAGGAATTGATTTTTTGATGAAAAAAAACAATATTGATGTAATTCATGGAATGGCTTCATTTGAAACAAAAAATAAGCTATCTATCAAAGCAAATGATGGAACAATTTCTTCTATTGAATCAAAAAATATAATCATTGCTACAGGCTCTAAGCCGGCATCTTTGCCATTTATATCAATTGATAAAGAACGAATTATTACTTCTACCGAAGCGTTGAAATTGGATGAAATTCCAAAGCATCTTTTGGTTATTGGTGGAGGAATTATTGGCTTGGAAATGGGATCGGTATATAATAGAATAGGATCTAAAGTTACCATCATCGAATATGCCGATAAAATTGGAGGTGCTATGGATAGTGAGGTTTGTAAAGAACTTCAACGTGTCTTGAAAAAACAAGGTATGGATATTCAAACTTCCCTCAAAGTTAATTTTGTATCACGAAAAGGAAATACTGTTACCGTTAAGGCACTAGATAAAAATGATCAAGAAGTAGTTTTTGAAGGTGACTATTGTCTTGTAGCTGTAGGTCGAAGACCTTACACTGATGGTTTGGGATTGGAAAAAATAGG
>JBEIDU010000063.1:0-10026 GCA_040383345.1 Chitinophagales bacterium
CGCTCAAAACGATTTATGACCCCGAAATACCTGTAGATGTATACGAACTAGGCCTTATTTACGAAGTCAATATTGACGACAATAAACATGTGGAGGTAGTTATGACTTTGACTTCGCCTAACTGTCCGGTTGCAGGAAGTTTACCGCAAGAAGTACAAGACAAAGTAGCTTCGGTAGAAGGTGTGGAGGGTGCACATGTAGAATTAGTTTTTGAACCAGCATGGGATAAAAGTTTTATGAGTGAAGAGGCCATGCTGGAATTAGGATTTCTATAATAGTGCGTTCAATTGTAAATTTCAACTTTCTATTTTTACTTTATTTTTTTTTAAATTTTTATAAAAAAAATTTTACATTTGCAATATTAAACTAAAAATATGAAGCAAATTTTTACATTAATTATATTATTGATCACACCTTCCTGTCTTATTCATGCTCAGTTTCAAGAAATTCAGATCGGAATTGGATCATCAAATTATTATGGAGATCTAAATACAACTAAAAAAAATGTATTCCAGCCAATTACGGAACATAACGCATTTATTATCAACGCAAGCTATTCTTTGGGATATCGTTATCATTTCGATGAATTTTATAGTATAGGGGCTCAATTAAATATTATGTCATTGAGTGGATATGATTCTGACAATTATTCCAAGGGATTTGAAAATGCAGGCTATTATAGATATTTGAGAAATTTAAATTTTTATACAGATTTGTATGAAATCTCAACTCAATTGACATACGAACCCTTAAGAGATGAGAAAAGATGGTATAATTCCAAATGGTTTCCTTCTCCATATGTAAGTGCTGGTATAGGACTTTTCCATTACAATCCAAGAACAATGTTCAATGGAAAAGAATATGAATTACAACCTCTTGGTACTGAAGGACAAGGACTTCCTGGCCAACAAGATAAATATAGTCTTACACAAGTTTCATTTCCTGTAACACTTGGATTAAAAGTATACAATCCTAACCGAAGATTTGCTATCTCAATGGATTTTTCATATAGACTTACTACTACTGATTATTTGGATGATGTAAGCGGATTATACTATAATAAAAATAACTTTGATAAATACTATGATTCCCAAACAGCAAACCTTTTAAAAGCATTGAGCGATAGAAGAATAGAAGTAGATCCTACTGATAAATATAAATATATTACTTCAGAAAATCAAATGAGAGGCAACAGTAATGAAAATGATGGTTTTATCACTATGCAGTTAAAATTTTCGTACTTCTTTAATCATCAACGAGAAATCCAATAAAATTCCTGTTTTAGCATAAGTACTTGCTATTAATATCAGATTTTTAGTCTTTTTCATCTATCTTTACATCTTTAATTCAATGTAAAGACTCAATTTCTATTTAATGACTTCATTCAAATCTGGTTTTGTAAATATTATTGGACTTCCCAATGTGGGAAAATCCTCTCTTGTAAATTATTTAATTAATGATACGCTGAGTGTAGTCAATTCAAAATCACAGACAACTAGACAAAATATTAGAGGTTTTTTAAATGGAGATGATTACCAAATTGTATTAGTTGATACTCCTGGATGGATTGAAAATCCTGCTTATCAATTACAAACTGAAATGAATAAATGCGTAGAACTTGCATTTGAAGAAAGTGACATTATTCTTCTTGTAGTAGATAAATATAATCAATATACCGCTGAGCACCATATTATCCAAACATTAAACCGTTCAAAGTCCTATAAAATTTTAGCCATCAATAAAATTGATCTATACAAACAAGAAGAAATTCAAAAATTGGTAAACTATTATCAAGATTTACTTATAGATACAATCATTCTGCCTATTTCAGTTGAAAGTAAAATAGGTAAAGAAAAATTGATAGAAACAATTATTGAAAAATTACCTCTTCACCCCCCCTACTTCAATCTTGAAGATTGGACGGATAAAAATACCCGATTTTTTTGCAGCGAAATGATACGCGAACGTATTTTTTCAAACTATCAAAAAGAAATCCCTTATAGCACTGAAGTTGTCATTCAAAAATTCAAGGAGCAGGAGGATAATGTAGTAATAGAAGCGAATATTTTTGTAGAACGCAATAGCCAAAAGAATATATTAATAGGCCATAACGGAGAAAAAATAAAAAAAGTAAGTATGGAAGCTCGCGAAAAAATCTCTGCTTTTCTAGATACCAAAGTTCATCTCTATTTATTTGTAAAAGTCTTGGATAATTGGAGAAATAGAGAAAATGTTTTAAAAAGCTTTGGATATATTCAGTAATTTAATTTTAAAATTACTTTTTCTTTTTGCTTTTTCGCCAATCCCAAGGTGCTATGGGGTTGGGATCTAACCACAGGCCTATTTTGGCAGCTCTCGCTTTCTGTTCGAGTACGTCATACGACATATCTTTCGAATATTTTTTGAAATGCCAAGCCAGTCCATTGCTTACCAATGCTTCATTAAGGCATTTATCTTTGTAAATAACCAAACCAATCATTCTTCCACCTATATCACGTCTGGAAGTTTCAATTATTTTTACCATTTTTCCAAAACAAAAATCCGAAGCAAATTGTTTTGCTTTTTGTCCATATGGTTGTTTTTTTTCAGGACAATCTATATGAGCTAATCTAATTGTTTCTTGTATATTGCCCTTCCTCAAAACTACGATAGTATCACCATCTTTTACAGCTATCACTTTGGCTTCAAATGATGCAAATTTTACACTAATGGCCAACCAAAGATATAAAAGCACTAACATTATTCTACTCTTAAAACTCTTTTACTAACTGTGTGCGCGCTAAAATAACCATAACATCCCCCCGTTATATTGCTGACTGGATCGGCAGGAGCTGCCGCTTGATTATTGACAAGTGTACTATTTTGTATTAGTACATTCCAATAATTATAATTAGGTCTATCTATATTTAAGAGATAAAATTCTACTGAATCGCCACGTTTTACAAATTGATTATTAGCCGTGAGACTAAATTTTGAACCATTTATCAATCTATCTTCAAACACATATTGAATATCTTTGCTCGTATTTTTAGTACGATTTTTCACAAAATATCTATAATTATTTGACTGCGCTGCTGGATCAATAATTCGGGATGCTATTAATTTTTCATCTTCTTTTGATCCAAAAAAGGTCCAACTATACAAGCTATCAATTTCTATTTTAGGAGCCATAGTGCTTTGGGCTGTGTACGTTTTGCCTTGATATACCACTTTCATATAATAGGTATTGCCAATTTTAGGTGTAAATGTATTAGATGAAAAATATCCATCTAAACTTACAAAGGTTTTGTTCATTGGAAAAATATTACCTTCATTATCTTTTATTTCTATAGAATCTGGATTTACCATAATGATAGAATCATTATTATTAAAAGGTTTAGACATTGAAAAAATTCCTATAGCTTTATTTTCATAATCATCAATATAACATTCAATTATGAATTTTTCTTCATGATTTCCTAGTCCTATATCTATTCTTTCTGTACATGAAAATATCAAAAAAAATAGACTGAATGCCCATAAACATTTGTTACAATTATTTATCTTCATTGGATTTATTTTTTGGCGAAAATTTAAAATTATATGTAATAGAAGGAACAAAACGGAAAAGATATGTTTTTTCAGTAAAGGTTTGTCCATTATCATCAGCTTTAAAGTCAATTAGATAAGCATTTTTAGTTCCCAAAACATTGTAAATAGAAAAATTCAATCCATGTTCATAATATTTCGTTTTTTTCAAATCCCAATTCAATGCCACATCAAAACGATTATATGTAGGGAATCGATCCAAATTTCTACCATTAAATGTATTGTAAAATACACCTCCAGGATTATATCCTCCAATATTCGCTTTACCTGTAGGGAACGTAACGGCATTACCCGTGTAGAGCACATAATTTGCAGATAAGCTTACTTTTCGGCTCAATTCATACATGGCTACAATACTTAAGTCATGGGTTCTATCATATCGGGACGCAAACCATCTGCCTCCTTCAATATCATCAAATTTTCGCTCACTTCTCGACAAAGTATAGCTTATCCATCCAGTAAATTTGCCGACTTTCTTTTTCAAAAACAACTCCAATCCATACGCACGGCCATTTCCATACACCAAGTCCTTTTCTACTGTTTCATTGGCACGTAATTGAGTTCCTGTTTTATAATCTATCTGGTTTTGCATCCATTTGAAATAGGACTCTATCGATGCTTCAAACATATTATCCAAAAAGTTGAAAAAATACCCCCCAGAAATTTGGTCTGAAATTTCTGGACGAACATTATTCGTAGTCAAAATCCAGCGATCTGTAGGTCTAGATGCCGAAGTATTGCTTAATAAATGTAAATTTTGTACATTTCTGGAATATGCAAATTTTATAGCACTATTCTCATTAAAACTATAGTTTCCAGAGAAACGAGGTTCTAGATTTATGTATGTTTTTCCAAACTGCATATTCCCCAATCTTGTCGTATCAATTACTTTTCCATTAGCATCAAATTGATATAAATTATTAGGACCCATCACAGAAAAAGCAGAAATACGCATTCCATAATTCAAGGACAGTTTACTAGAGACTTTTTGTTCATTCTGAAAATAAATTGCATTTTCCAATCCATTGCTTCTACTCAAACTATTACCCGCAATGATTTCATTGGAACTTGTTACATCACCTGGTTTTACATTATGCCATATTCCTAAATATCCAAATTTAAATCGATTTTTATCATTCAGAAAATAATCAAAATCTTGTTTAATACTATAATCATTCAATATGGATTTTACGTACAAGTCAAAATCATTGAAATTCAAAGTAACTGTGTAGTTAAAATTGTTATATATCAATGAAGTGTTTGAAAATAATTTATCATTAAAAACATGGTTCCATCTTCCTGTAAACGTTGTGTTGCCATAGGTAATTCCAAACAAATTGCTGAATCCAAACTTATCTTGTCCAAAATACCCCGACAAAAACACTCTATTTTTATCATCAAATGTATAATTTGCTTTTGCATTAAGGTCATAGAAATATAAGGTACTACTTTTAGCTACACTATCATTTGATAGAGCAAGAAAAGCATCGGCGTAGGTTCTTCGACCACTAACAAAAAAGGAGCCTTTATCTTTTTTAACTAAAGGACCTTCGGCAAATAATCGAGAAGCAATTAATCCGATACCTCCACCAAAATTATAATCTTTATTATTTCCTTCTTTCATTTTTATATCTACTACCGAAGATAATCTTCCTCCAAATTCCGCAGGCATATTGCCTTTGTACAATGTTAAATCTTTTAACGCATCGCTATTGAATGTAGAGAAAAAACCCAAAAGATGAGAAGCATTGTATACGGGTGCTTCATCTAATAAAATAAGGTTTTGATCCGTATTGCCTCCACGAACTATAAATCCCGCCTGACCTTCTTGTGCAGGCATAATGCCCGGCAATAACTGAATAGATTTCAATACATCACGCTCCCCCAAAATCACTGGAATCTTATCTATTTCTGCTAAATCTACCTGTACTTTACTTACTTGCACATTGCTTACATTTTGTTCTCTTTTCTTTGCAGAAACCACTACTTCCTTCACCTGACGGCCTTTTTGGGACAAGGTTATATTGAGTTTAGTATTTTGAGAAACCGTCAAAGATATTTTTTCTTCTTCATAGCCAATATAGCGCGCTTTAATGGTATGAGAACCAGGAGGAACTTGAATACTATAGTATCCATATGCATTGGTTGTTACACCAATATTAGGCATATTATCTACCGATACAATAGCACCCATTACCGTTTCGCCATTTTTTTTATCCGATACGACACCACTTACCGTAAAACTTTGGGAAAGAAGACTAAAATTTATTGAAAGGATTAAAAATAATATAATTTTTCTCACAAAAACATGAATTATTGAAGCGCAAAAATACTTCAATTTCATTAAAAGACTTCTTAAATAAAATTAATTTTTTAAAAACGTCAAGTTTTGACTCAAAGCCTTTGTAATATTGTCATTTATTTCCTATTATTTCCAAAAAAAAATGTATAATTGCACAAATAAATAAGCGTATGAACCAATCCATCAACTGCCCTAACTGTGGCTTTCATATAGATATTGAAGAAATTTTGAAGCATCAAATGGAAGAACAGTTACAAGCAGAATTTCAAAAAAAGATTCAAGAGGAACTGGGAAAAATGAACTCGGAAAAAGAGCGCATTCAAAAAGAAAAAATGGACTTGGAAAAATTGAAAGAATCAGAACACGAAAGACTAAAATTAAAATTAGAAGAAGAACGAAGAAAGATAGCAGAAGCTGAAGAAAAAAAGGCAAAAGAAGCATCGGCAGATATTCTTAATCAAATCAATGAAAAACTTCAAAAATCAGAAGTTGAGATTTTATCGCTTCGTCAAAAAGAATTAGAACTAAAAAACAACGAAGAGAAACTAAAACAACAATATGAATTTGAGATGAAGAAAAAACTCTTTGAGGAACAGCAGAGTATTGAAAACAAAGTTCGTATAGAGGAGCAAGAAAAAATTAAACTTCAACAAATGGAGTGGGAAAAAAAACTTAAAGACCAAATGAACCTAGTAGAAGAAATGCAACGTAAAGCCCAGCAAGGCAGTATGCAACTTCAAGGAGAGGTTTTGGAATTAGCTATTGAAGAAATGCTCAAAAAAACCTTTCCATTGGATGAAATAATAGAAGTACAAAAAGGAGTGCGTGGTGCCGATATTATCCAAAAAGTACGAAACAATCAACTGAAAGAATGTGGTGTGATAATTTTCGAAACCAAACGCACCGAAAATTGGAGCAATGACTGGATTGAGAAACTCAAAAAAGATAAATTGGCAAGCCAAGCAGACATTGCTATATTAATAACACAAGCATTCCCAAAGAATTACAATGGTTTTTCATATATAGATGGTGTATGGGTATGTAGTTACAAAGAGGTAGAAAGTTTAGCCAAAGCTATACGTATGCAATTGATTCAATTCGCTGAAATTGCAAAAACACAAGAAAACAAAGGCGACAAATCAATGGTTTTATATGATTTTCTTACCAGTCAAGAATTTAGAAATGCTATGGAAGCCATAATTGACAGTTTTAGCAAAATGAAAGATGATCTTGAACGAGAAAAAAATGCTATGATCAAACATTGGAAAAGCAGGGAACTACAAATTGAACGCGTACGCGACCATAGTATAAATCTATATGCATCTATCAAAAATATTGGCGGCAATGAATTGATTCATAATGCTACATTAGAATTGGGAGAAGGAGATGAGGATTCTATATAATTATAAAATGATTACATAGAATTGAAAACTTATAATTTTTTATGACAAATGGATTAAAAACACTAAATCCTATTTGATATGAGCAGCACGGAACTCATCTTCATAGACAAAGCTTTCCAAATATAAAAATTCATCCGTCAATTTACCTTTTTTGGTAACGGTAGCGCGTTTTATAATTGGATTTTCTGCATCAAACAATACAGGAATAATATGTGTCGTTAGGCCTTTGCTAAAATCTGCTGAAGCTTCTCTTGGAACTTCACTTGGTAAATTAGGAATAGCCATGATATCAATAGCTTTTTTCATGAAAGGATCTACAATTTTTTCTCGTAATGGCAAAAATCCAAAAACAGGATTTTCAATCGTTGTAGGCCTTACCGTGGAAGGAATGGATGCTTCTGGTGCAATATCACAAGTAATATCGGCAATATATTCTATTGAAAAATCATTTTTCTTCATTTCCTTCAAAGTAAATAGCTTGGGTGCTTTTTGATCCCAATACATAGCATTGATAAGAACATTTGCCGCTCTTGTATAGGGTTCAAAAATAGAACGATACATTTGTGGACGTTCAAAAAACTCTTCTCTATTAAATTCTTGCATTGGCATACGCGGTGCAAACATTTCCTTGCTAGAAAGTTGCGTATACACAGCGTGATTAAATGATTTATTCAAAAAATCATCGGGAGATACACGCTTAATTTTAGCTTTTTCCATAATATCAATTACACCTTTGGCTACTCTTCCTGTTCCAGTTACTAGAAACTTTAAAGATTTGAATTCCAAATTGTGAAGCATATCATTTATCTTGTTGTATCCATTCAAATAGATTCTTCCAATATCTTTTTGATGCATTTTCTTTTGAATCATCCACAAACAATCAAACCCCCCTACAATTCCAGCCCAATAACCGAAAGCAACTAAACGTTGTCCTTTGTCATCAGTTAAAGCTTCATAATCAATCATTTCTATTTTTTGATCTATAAAAGCTTGAATTAATTTGAGATTGTGTGCTTGTTTTTTAATAGTATGACTAAAAAACAAATATCGTTTGCCAGGAATTAAGTAATGGATAGGCACTTCTTTTACGCCCAATATAGCATCACATTCAAACATACTTTCTTGAATTTTGACACCCGCAGCTTCATATTCTGCATTGGTATAGCATCTATCACTAGACGGTTGGATAAATATTTCGTATTTATATTTAGCAATTATATCTTTACAATCTGATGGCGTTAAGGGAGTTCTTGTATCTACGGGCTGCTTCTCTTCTCTTAAAATTCCAATTTTTTTCATATACTTGTGAACTTTTTAATTATATTTGACGTTTTATATATGCTTTAAGTAATTAAAGTGCAAAAATATGTAAAAAAAAATAGTTCATTGAATATACTTATCCACAAAATATGGGGCTGACCGGAATTGACTGGTGATGTATTTTTATACTGGCACGCCGAGTGACGGTGTTGACACTCGAGAATCCCTACACCTAACCTATTTAATTGGCGAAACAACTTACGCCATGGCTGCCTAAAACAAGGTTTTACGCACCATTGTCTCTTTAGAATTGCCGTCTTGCCGGTTCTATATGAGGCATCGACTCAGCAAGAATCGCCCAATTCAATTTCTGTAGAAGCGGGTTAAATCTCACAGAATAAGAGTAAATAAGGTTTGTTTTTTTCCATCCTTACTTCGAAAATACAATAATAAACTAAGCGTGTAGAAGGTATAGAAGGGCTCGCTCAGGACCAGAGTTCGAATCTCTGCAGCTCCACTTTTTTGTTGGATAATTATTTTTTTTTACATTATCATAACCCTTTTGTATTTTATATAGACTACTTTTGCATATGAATTAAAAAAGATTCAAAAGAATATGTATGATAATAAACGATAATAAAACAAAGATAATTGCAACCTACGGTCCAGCATGTAGTAGCGAAGAAGTAATAACTCAAATGGTAGAAAACGGAGTAGATGTTTTCCGTTTTAATTTTTCACATGGTGATTATGATTTTCATTTAAAAGGATTTCAAATCATAAAAGATTTTAATAAAAAAAATGGAACTAGTATTGCAATTCTAGCCGATTTGCAAGGCCCAAAAATTAGAGTGGGTGACGTAGAAAACAATGGGATTGAACTTATTGAAAAACAGTCTATAATTCTTACAAATCAAAAGCAAATATCCACTAAAGAAAAATTATATGTGAGCTATGAAAATCTTGGAAAAGATGTAAAAGTGGGTGAAGAAATTCTTGTAGATGACGGAAAATTAAAATTGCTTTCCACTAAAATAATCAATGAAAATGAAATTGAAACTATAGTATTAGAGGGCGGCATGTTAACTTCAAAAAAAGGAGTTAATTTTCCACAAACAAAAACGACTATAGAAAGTTTGACCGATAAGGATAGAGCCGATTTTGAGTTTGCAGTATACAATAGAGCCAATTGGATAGCCTTGAGTTTTGTAAGAACCGCAGATGATGTTCGAACACTTAAAAGCATGATTGGTGAAAAAATTTCATACACAAAAGTTATAGCCAAAATAGAAAAACCCGAAGCACTAGAGAACATAGACGAAATCATTGAAATTAGTGATGGAATTATGGTTGCACGAGGTGATTTGGCTATTGAAATACCATTAGAAACGGTTCCATTGGCTCAAAAACAAATCGTAAAAAAATGTAATGAAAAAGGCAAACCTGTAGTTGTAGCTACACAAATGATGGAAA
>JBEIDU010000064.1:0-9977 GCA_040383345.1 Chitinophagales bacterium
GTTCATTTCTTGGTCATTATACATTTTCATTTGCCGATATCCTTTCATTATCTTTTTTCCACAAGCTATGTCAGCTAATAGCTGATTGATAGAATGAATCAAATCTGATTTCTGTAATAATAATATATTTAACTTATAGTTTATCTGGGACAAATAAGCATCTGAAGCGTCTTTTCTTTGAAGTTCTTCATTCATATGATAAATTTTCAAGGCTAAAATAGATAATCTATCTATAGCCCATGCAGGGCTTTCTGTATTCCATGAAGCATTTTCAATAGGTATTATATCTGAATATTTATTAGTAAAATAAATATCCATTTCTTCTACTTTATCTGTTCGCTCTTGGTTCAACATATCAATTTTACGCTTAAAATTTAGCGCATCTTCCAATTTGATAATTGGATTTCTAATTTCATCTTCACAATGCCATTGTAGAGTATCAATCCAATTTTTATCATATAAAATAGCTTCGAAACTATCCACTGCATATGGATTTACACATTTTTGTGTTAAAGAATTCAATACATGAAAATCATGAATACATTTCTCAAAAATTTTGTAAAAATCCGCAACGTTCATTTATTTTTTTTTGCAAAAATACTATTTTTCAAAAGATAAAGATCAAATTTAATTACAAGAAAGATTTTCTATATTTTTACTTAAAATTATCATTGATTAATATTTGTTTTTATTGTCTTTATTAAAATTTTATTAATCTAAAAAGTATTATTTTTGCAATCTAAATTTTATTCTTAAAAATGAAAGCATCTATAGCTAAAATCAATGCCAAAATAGCTCCTAAAAGATCTGAAATTATAGCACATCCTCTTTATGAAGTAATTAAAGATATTGAAGATGTTAGAATTTTTATGAAATATCATGTCTATGCTGTTTGGGATTTTATGTCTTTGCTTAAATCGCTTCAAAATCATTTGACCTGTACAAATATGCCTTGGTTCCCATCTGGCAATCCCAATACACGATTTTTGATAAATGAAATTGTTGTAGGAGAAGAAAGCGATATCGATGAAGAAGGCAATAGAATGAGCCATTTTGAACTCTATCTAAAATCCATGAAACGATGTGGTGCTTCAACAGAACATATTGAATTTTTTATTGAAAAATTAAAACATACACAATCTTTTGAATTAGCATTCGAGCATGCCAAAACACCAATAGCAGCTCAAAATTTTGTAAACTATACTTTTGATATCATTAATTCTAAAAAAGATTATTTAATAGCATCTATATTCACGTTTGGAAGAGAAGATTTGATACCAGATATGTTCTTATCCATCGTTAAAGATTTAGATAAAAAACTTCCAAATACAATTTCTACATTTAAATATTACTTGGAAAGACATATAGAAATAGATGGCGACCACCACAGTCATTTGGCATTACAGATGGTTGAAAATTTATGTGGCGATGATACTGAAAAATGGAATGAAGTTCTTGATTTTACTATAAAATCCTTAGAAATGCGAAAGCAATTGTGGAATGGAGTTTATGAAGAAATAAAGGCTAAAAATCAATTAAAACATGCTCAATCATAAGATAACGGAAGAAAAGAAAAAGACTCTTTTGATTATTCATGGACTGTTTGGTAGCTTGGATAATTGGCAAACTCTTGCGAAAAAATGGAGTGAGCATTTTCGGGTCTTATCAATAGATGTGAGAAATCATGGTCGATCTTTCCACACAGAATCTATGTCTTTTGAAGATATGTGTAGTGATATATTCAAACTTTTAACACATTATGGATTGGATAAAGTATCCATCCTAGGGCATTCTATGGGCGGTAAAATAGCAATGGATTTTGCAGCTGTATACCCCAATTTTGTAGAGAAATTAATCATAGCCGATGTGGCACCATACAAATATGATGCGCATCATAAAGAAGTCTTTGAAGTATTAGATACCATGAACTTTAATGAATTTTCTAGCCGAGCTGATATTGAAAGTTGTATAGTATCAAAATTGCCAAATGATAAGGCTACTGCTCAGTTTATTCTAAAAAACATTAAACGAAATGAGGATACATTAGCTTTTGAATTTAAATTCAATCTAAAAACGCTTAAATCAAGTTATAATTACCTCATTGAACGTATTGCTCCTAAAGGATTTAGTGGAGATGTATTGTTTTTGGCAGGTGAAAAAAGCCACTACATTTCGGCTAGCACATCTTCTTTATTATTTGATTTATATCCTCGTGCTGAAATAGAAATAATAGCTGATGCAGGGCATTGGATACATGCAGATAATCCAGAGGCTGTATATGAAAAAGTTTTAAATTTTGTAAAGTAATAATATGATAAAAGAATTAGAACCTTTCAAATTTTCAACTGAAATACCTTTACGATGGAAAGACATAGATCAGTTTGGGCATGTAAACAATGCTAATTATTTAACATTATTTGAAGTAGCGCGCTATTATTATTGTCTTGAAGTAAATCAATGGAACTGGGATCAAGATAAGTTTATCATAGCATCGGCACATGTGGACTATCTAAGACCATTGTTTTTTCCTGCTAATGCCAAGGTATATTTGCGAATTGATGATATAGGTACCAAAAGTTTCAATTTTCACTATGCAATTACATATTTGAAAAATGACGTTGAAAAATTAGCTGCAACAGGCTATTCAACTCAAGTCATGTATGATTTAGAACTTCAAAAAACCATTTCTATCCCTTTACGTTTAATTGAAAAATGGAAAGAATTTGAAAAAAACATAAAATTTAATTAAAAATAATTAACTAATTTTTAATACTTTTGTCAATCAATTCGAATATTTAATTTTATGATGCATTTTAAAGAACAATCTACCGAAAAGCCTCAATTCAAAGCTGAAACTTTGGCTGAAGTGAACCGAATTATGGCTCAATATCCCGAAGGAAAGCAAAAAAGTGCCCTTTTGAGAGTTTTACATATTGCGCAAGAAGAGTTTGGCGGTTGGTTAAGTGTAGGTACCATGAATTATGTAGCCGAACTTTTGAGTATCAAATCGATTGAAGTATATGAGGTTGCATCATTCTATTCTATGTATAATCTCAAACCTGTTGGCAAATATGTATTTGAATTTTGTCATACAGCTACATGTGAGCCTTCTGCAAAAAAGGTTATTGATTACACATGTCAAAAATTAGGGATTAAAAGTGGAGAAACTACTACAGATGGACTTTTTACGATAAAAGAAGTGGAGTGTCTTGGAGCATGTGGTTATGCCCCTATGATGCAACTAGGCCACTCATATAGAGAACACCTTACTGAAACCAAAATTGATGAAATCATCAATGAATGCAGAGCTAAAGCATAGTTTGACAAACGGTTTCATTATTATAGAAAAACATATCGTACATCATTACTCTAGTACCAATATCTCTACTCTCCTATTTTGGCTTCTTCCTTTTTCAGAAGAATTATCAGCTAATGGATTTTCATAATTATTACCGATATAATTAATCCTATCTTCATTTACCCCCGATTTGACCAAAAGTGTTTTTACAGCTTTTGCTCTTTTTTCCGAAAGCATTTGATTCAACTCTACAGAGCCCTTGTTATCAGTATATCCTAGAATATGAACTTTATAGCTTTTATTTTTATTTAAATACAAGGCTAAAGAACGAATGTCAATAGTGCTTGTGTCTGGGATAATTGCACTATTATTGTCAAAATTGATATTTGTAATTTCAAATTCATCTTCAATCTGTTTTGGAGAATCGATACGAATAGGATTTGAAGCTTTATAAGTAAATAAACTATCAAAATTGACTTTATCTCTTATATCTTCATAATCTTTAAAAAAAGGTGCATTTCTATTCTTTTTGGCGGTAAATGATCCTTCTTCAATAAAAACACCACTATCAAACATAGGATCTCCTACATCACCAATAGCTATCTTCATATGATAAAGTTTATAAGGAATTAAAAACACTGAGGCTTCTAATGGTTTTGTAAGTCCATCAAATTCAAGTTCATTAAATAAAAAATTATTTAACGTTTTTAATTCTTCTTTATTAATTTTAAAATCTTTGTTTTTACCTCCAAATAATTTATCAAATATTGACTTAACAAAGGGTTTACGAGGTTCAAATTCGTCAATTTCTTTCTTAACACCATAATTTTCGAAACAGTTATTATTAATAAAGAGACTACTATTTCTTAGATGATTTATATTATTAATGGTTATGGGTTCACTTCTTTCGGGCAAAACGGCTAGATTTTGTCTAAAATTTCCATCTCCTGTTACTATAAATGCAAAAACATCATTAAAACGAGAGCCTACATACTCTCTATACTCTTCTGATGCAAAAATATATCGAAAGGTAATATGATTTTCCAAAGGTATAAAATCAAACTCCAAAATCACTTGATCTGCAACTCTTCCTTTTGCTAATTGGTTTAAATCTCTATCACTCTTGAACTTATAATTATTATCCCATGCCAAACCACTTGTTCCAGGCGTTTTGTTTTGTCCTGGTATCGTATTTACATCTCCCGTAGTCAATACGATACCTCTTTTTATACCTAATGCATTAGTATCTAAATTGAATTTAGCAATACTAGACGGCATACCACGCCATTTCACATTATTAACTTTTATATTTTGATTATTTAAAATATAATTTATCAGTTGTGAGCCATTTAAAGTTGTATCCAATTTCAAACGCGCTTTTTTTGATTGAGCAAAAAATTGAAAGCCATTAATTAGCAATAGACTTAATACTAAGACTTTTCGAATCATATAAATTTATTCTATTTTTATAAGATTATACGGCTACTTCTCCTTTAATTTTAGGATGACAAATGTAGTTTTCAATAATTACATCGTCATAGGTATAATCTTCCAAAGCATGTACTTTGCGTTTAAATGATAATTTTGGCAATGGATACGGCTCTCTTGTCAATTGCAAATGACATTGATCAAAATGATTGTGATATATATGGGCATCGCCCAATGTATGAACAAAATGACCTACTTCCATCTCCAATACTTCTGCAATCATATGTGTAAGCAATGCATAAGAAGCAATATTAAAGGGTACACCTAAAAATACATCGGCACTGCGCTGATATAATTGACAGCTCAACTTATTATTAGCTATATAAAATTGAAACAAACAATGACATGGTGGCAAAGCCATTTGGTTTACTTCAGCTGGATTCCATGCACTTACAAGATGTCTTCTCGAATCGGGATTATTTTTAAGACTGTGCATCAAATCTTTTATTTGATCTATAACCGATCCGTCTATTCCTCTCCAATTTCGCCATTGACGGCCATATACAGGTCCCAAATCGCCCCATTTATTGGCAAATTCATTATCCATCAATATTTTATCAGTAAATTCTCTTACCGTTTCACCTTGATATTCTTCACTTGTTTTATATTTTGCAAAAGGCCAATCATCCCATATTCTTACTTTATTTTCAACTAAATACTTTATATTCGTATCCCCTTTTATAAACCATATCAACTCATGAATAATAGATTTCAAATGCAATTCCTTTGTAGTAACTAAGGGAAAGCCTTTTGATAAATCAAAGCGCATTTGATAGCCAAAAATACTTCGGGTTCCAGTTCCAGTTCTATCATTTTTATCTACTCCATTATTGAGTATTTCTTTGATTAAATCTAAATACGTAATCATTTTAGTTTAAATTTATTATTTCAAGTAAGAAATTTTAATACCTTGAGAATATAGCTTTATAAATCTTTTGTATTTAAAAAGTATGATGAAAATAAAACTATAAATAATGTTATTTGATTATTTTCTCTAATTCTTGTTCCAGCATAGCCCCTCTCAAATCTTTTCCTATAATATTTCCATTTTTATCCAATAGATATGTTTTTGGGATATATTCAATATTGTATGTCATAGAGGCTTTGCCATTTATTTTTCTATCCGCAAAATGATTGGGCCATATAAGTCCATCCTGTTTAATGGCTGCTTGCCATTTTGTCAAATCTTGGTCTTGAGAAATACTTATAACTGTAAAACCTTTATCTTTATATTTGTTATAAGCTGCTACAACATTCGGATTTTCCATTCTACAAGGTCTACACCAGCTAGCCCAGAAATCAATTAAAACTACTTTGCCTCTAAATGATGATAATTTTACTTTTTTTCCTGCCTCATCTATAAACTCAATATCTGGAGCTACTGCTCCTACAGCCAATTTAGAATCTTTTTCAGCCTTAGCCTGTCCCGCTTGATTTTGTATATCCATATTTTTCACAACTGTTTCAAAATCTTGCGCATAAATGCTCTTTGGCAAGGATGCAGATAATATTTTTGAGAAATTTCTTATTTCTGTTAACATCTCTTGAGGCAATTGCTGATTTTGCATTTGCTGTAGAATTATACTATAGATATAATATTTTGTGATAATATTTTTCGAATTTTTTAAAACATCATCAACATACTTTTGAAAATTTTGAGATTTAGTTTGAATCAATTGTGAAAGGGATTGGGCATCATTTGAATTGGGATTATTCTGAGCAATACTTTGATATTGACTCGATAATTGCATCAATTCACCTTGTTGAATATTCATACTCTTCAATGTATTTTGAAAATCCAGCTGATTAGTACTTCCTTTAATTTCATATACATTTACATTGTTTGCATCTAATGTAATCGTAACATTTTCTTTTGGTTCCAAGCACAACAACCATGTTTTATTTTGTTGTTCACTGGCTCCTTTCAATACAATTCTATAGAATCCTAGCTGTTCTATGTTTCCTTTCATTTTGAATTCCCCATTTTTGATAATACCACTATCAACTAATGTGATCGTTTGGTGTGATATTTTCTCTAAATAAAGAGCTTTTTGAGTTGTGTTTGTTATTTTTCCAGAAATACCATATTGTTCACCTCTAATAACATTACATGTTAAAAGAGTAACTGCAATTAATAAAATCAATGTGTTTTTCATTATTTCTTTTTGTTTTTTTGACATGCTTTTTAAAATATTCGTTTATTATTAAAAACGGTGTAAAGATAAATTGAAAAAAACAAATTACTTAATTTTTAATCTTTTTATCTACAGCAAAATGCTATATATTAGATATTATAATTACAAATTCGCCTTTTGGCTCCTTTTTCTTAAAATGTAAGATCAATTCATCCGCATTTCCTCTAATTGTTTCCTCAAATTTTTTACTTATTTCTCTTGAAATTGAAATTTGACGATCTGTATTTACATATTCTTTAAATTCTTCTAAAAATTTAAGCACTCTGTATGGCGATTCATATAAAACAACCGTTCTTTTTTCAGCCCCAATACTTTCTATAAATGTTTTTCTACCTTTTTTATGTGGCGGAAATCCCACAAATACAAATTGACTCAAATCAAAACCCGAATTGACCAAAGCAGGCACAAATGCAGTGGCACCTGGAAGACAATCTACTTCAATTTCCTCTTGAATTGACAATGTGATTAATAAATTTCCTGGATCAGAAATCACAGGTGTTCCTGCATCAGATATCAAAGAAACTACCTGTCCCGACTTTATTTGCCCAACAATATTTTCAACTATTTTATACTCATTAATTTTATGTAATGGAGATAATTTTTTGTCAATTTGATAATAGTCGAGCAGTTTTCTACTCTGACGAGTATCTTCACAAAAAATAGCATCTGAGTTTTTGAGCGTTTCAATAGCACGAAACGTCATATCGCCCAAATTACCAATGGGTGTAGGAACAATAAATAACTTACCCTTCAACAGCAGTTAATTTTACAGAAAATTGTTCCATAATTTTGTTTACCAATAATTTTTCACAACTTTCTTTTGCTAATTGCATGGCAGTAGTTTCATTTACAGCATCTATAGTTAGCTCTATACGTTTACCTATTCGCACATTATGAATTTGAACATAATTCATTTTTTGCAACCCATTCAAAACAGCCTTTCCTTGAGGATCTAATAATTCTTTGTGCGGCATTATCTCTACTATAGCAGTAAATTTCATGTTTTTTATATTTTGATGCAAATTTAATAGAAATAAAATAAATATTATTTAAAATATGTCGTTATGTTCATAAATAAAATTTCTATGTTTCTACAAGAAAAAACAAATAACTTTGTCATTCTAAAAATGTACATTTTTGAAAATATGAAACTAAAATATAGTTTAATTATACTAATTTTTTTTATTTCAATACAGACTGCTTTTTGTCAATTATCTGCTCTTTTTTCAGATACTACTAAAAATAATGATACTATTTACTATAGAAAAACGAGTGAGGTCATCATTAGGGATAAGATGATGATACGATCACCACAGGAACAAGAAGCCTATCATAGACTCAAACAAAAAGTAATAAGATTATATCCATACGCGCTGCTTGCAAAAAAGATTTATAATAACTCATACCAAGAAATAAACAAATTAGAATCAAATAAAGAAAAAAGAAAATTTAAAAAAGAAAAAGAAAAAGCACTGAGACAACGATTTGAAAATGAAATAAAAGGGCTATATGATACCGATGGTCCTATATTGGTTAAATTAATTCATCGTGAAACAGGTAAAACCTGTCATGAATTACTAAAAGAAATTAAAGGAGGATTTAATGTTTTTTTCTATCAAATAGTTGCAAAACGTTATGGTTATTCACTTAAAGAGACTTTTGATCCTGAAAAAGATAAAGATATTGAAAATATGGTTCAATTTTTAAAATCCGAAGGGCAACTGCCTATTTACATTGATTAAAAGCATAAAATATGATTTATACCTTATCAGAACTAGACATAGTTGCCGAAAAATTACTTTCCTACGTTCAATATTCAAATATTTTATGCATTGAGGGTGAAATGGGGGCAGGAAAAACGACTCTTGTACAAGCTATTGCTTCAAGATTAGGACTGATGTCTCATTCGGTTTCAAGTCCCACATTTTCTATCATCAATGAATATCCATTAGATAAAAAATCATTGATTCACATGGATTTATATAGATTAAAAAATAGCTCAGAATTATTAAATATTGGATTTGAGGATTATGTGTATTCAAACAATATATGTATTATTGAATGGCATCAAGTAGCCATAGATTTATTGCCCAATCCTTATCTATTAGCCAAGATTCATAAAATAGACGAATACACTCGAGAAATAAAAATAGATTTATGCCACTAAATTCAATTATAGAAACTAAAGATGGATCCCTTACTCTTTTTAATAATAAGTTTAACCAAACATACCATTCTATAAATGGAGCTCATGCAGAAAGTATGCATGTTTTTATTAAAAATGGATTGGAATGGTATATAGAACACAATTCAATTTCTGAAAACCGTATTATTTCAATTTTTGAAATGGGCTTTGGAACGGGACTTAATTGTTATTTATCTGCTAAATATGCTCAAGAAAACAACATTACAATATCATACGCTTCTATAGAAAAATATCCTATAAATTCTATACATACAGAAGAAATTTCAAGTAAAGTCAATGACTCAAATCTATTTTTAGCAATGCATCAAAGTGCATGGAACAGCCAAATACAATTAAATCCATATTTTAAACTCAAAAAAAACAATGAAGATATTATGGATTATATATTTAAAACACCTTTTGATATTATTTTTTATGATGCTTTTTCACCTAATAGCCAACCCGAACTTTGGAGTGAGAGTTTATTTGAAAAATTATACCATTCCCTTAACTATAATGGTATACTTACAACCTATTGCGCAAAAGGTCAGATTAAACGAAATTTTAAAAAGGTTGGTTTTGAAGTTTTATCACTTCCAGGACCAATCGGTAAGCGTGAGATGACACTTTGCATAAAAAAATAATAATAATTTTTCTCATTGATAATCAAAAAATTACACTTAATTATTTATAAATATTAAAAATAAAATATACAATTAAAAAAAAACTATTAATTTTGCACTCGCTTTTGATAAATAAAGCAATTGGTTTTAAACAACCAATAAGATTCCGTAGCTCAGTTGGTAGAGCA
>JBEIDU010000065.1:0-9074 GCA_040383345.1 Chitinophagales bacterium
CATTTCTCCAAGATTCAAAAGCTGATGCTGCTGTATTTACAATTTGTTCATATTGAGCAGGTGATGCAGAGAATACACTCCCTATTTCACTGCCATCTACTGGCGAAAAAGAAGTGATTTTTGAGCCTGCGCCGTTTAAATAAATTTTACCTGAAGAAACACCGTTGTTTTCTTTTTGTATATTAAATGTTTTTAAAAATTCCATGATTTTTTGTTGATTAATTCTAAGCGCAAATATAAGAAGAGTCTCCTTTATTTGGTAGAAAATCTTTGTCGTACCACTTCGTAAAGCATAATGGCAGCGCTATTGGAGACGTTCATACTGTCTATTTTCCCCAGCATAGGAATTTTGATTAAGGAAGAAGCTTTCTCAATCCAAAAATCGGTTATTCCACTGTGTTCTGTTCCCATAAGAATAGCCGTAGGTTTTTGCATATCTATTCCATAATAGTAATTTTCGGTATGCAGATAAGTACCCAATATTTGTATTTGATTATCGTTGCAAAATGCGAGGGCTTCATCATTGGAGCAAAAGACAATTTGCTTTGAAAAAACACATCCTAGGCTATTTCGTATGACATTGCTATTGTATAAATCCGTTTGCATTTGTGTACACAATATCAATTCTACATTGGCTGCATCTGCACTTCTAAAAAGTGAGCCAAGATTTCCTGGTTTTTCGATATTTTCCAAAATCAAAACAAATGGATTTTGGCTTATTTTTATATCTTTAAGCGAAGTATATTTTGTTTTTGCTATGGCTACGGCGCTATTTTCACGGGTACTTATTTTTTCCAAAACCGCTTGAGAAATTTCTATTTTTTCAATATTTTTTGCTTGAAAATAAGGTTGGTTTTGATTTACTTTGGTAGTGAATAAGAGCGTTTTAATTTCAATTCCCGATAAAAAAGCTACTTCAATTTCTTTTTCACCTTCAATGATACACAAATTGGATTCTTTTCGCTCCGACGCTTTGCTTTTTAGTGCTACGATTTGTTTTATTAACGGATTCTGAAGACTTGAAATTTGTTTAATCTCACTCATAACTTTAGTTTATTACTTTAGATTCCAATCTTCGAACCAGCGTATCGTATAGCACCTCAAATTCTTTTGGATTCTTTTGATAATAACGCATCGTTTTGTAATACGAGTTAGAATCTATTTTCAAATCTTGAAGTACGCTGAATTTACATTGGCTTAAAAATAAGGTATCTGCGCTGTGTAATTTAAGTTCATTATAGGATTCGCATGTATGTATTTGTTCCAAAATTTGTAGAAATTTTTCTTTTTCAATCTTTGGACTCATGTTGCACGCAAAAGCGAAAAGGAACATCATGAGAAAAATAGCTAGGTATAGACGCATCTTATTATTTTTGCAAAAATAAGAAAATGGCAGTAAATCGAATCAATTTAGAAAAAATAAGGCTAGAATGCTCAGAAAAAGGCGTATTGCTAGTGGCTGTGACCAAATTTCAGTCAATTGAAGATATGCAAGTTTTGTATGATTTGGGAGTGAGAGATTTTGGAGAAAATAAAGTGCAAGAAATCATCCGAAAAGCGCCATTATTGCCTCAAGATATTCGCTGGCACATGATTGGGCATTTGCAAAGCAATAAAGTATCGGCTTTGCTTCCTTATGTATCTCGTATTCATGGCATAGATAGTATTTCACTGCTTAAAGAAATCGAAAAACAAGCCATTAAGCAAAATAAAAGAGTCAATGCGTTACTTCAATTTCATATTGCAGATGAAGAAACGAAATTTGGTTTTGACTCCGAAAAAGCAATGGAAATTTATTCTGACATAGCGAGTTTGTCTTTGCAAAATACCAAAATAGACGGTGTAATGGGTATGGCTACATTTACAAATGATAAAATTCAAATTGCTCAAGAATTTGATGTCTTGAAGGCAACTTTTGAAAGTTTGAAGTATCAAAATATAGATATAAAAGAGCTTTCTATGGGCATGAGTGGCGATTATGAGTTAGCAATAGAAAGGGGATCTACAATGCTTCGTGTAGGTAGTTTATTGTTTGAATAGATATAATGTAAATTAGAAGTTGTGTTCCAATTGTCTTGTAACTATTTCTTTGGAGATTGCAGAAATAAATGTGGTCAAATCTTCAGATCCAATATCGCCTTTACCATGAACTCGAATTGATACTTTATTCTCGTTCATATCTTTTTCACCTACTACAAGCATATAAGGTACTTTCAGCATTTCAGCATCTCTAATTTTTTTTCCAATTTTCTCGTTGCGCTCATCTACTTTGCTTCGGAATCCTGCCTGAATAAGTGATTCATTTACTTTTTGCGCATAATCCATAAATTTGTCACTAATGGGTAATACTGCGATTTGCTGAGGTGCTAACCAAGTAGGGAAATTACCTGCAAAATGTTCTAGCAAGAAGCCAATAAATCGTTCGTGCGTTCCTAAAGGCGCACGGTGAATTATTAAAGGAACTTCAGGTTCATTATTACTATTTGTAAATTTTAAATGGAATGTATTACCCGAATTAAAGTCTACTTGATTCGTAGCCAAGGTAAACCATCTTCCTATAGCACTCACAATTTCTACATCTATCTTAGGACCATAAAAAGCGGCTTCATCTTTTACTTCCTCAAATGGAATGCCCGAATCTATCAATACTTGACGAACCATATCTTCGGTTTCTTGCCATAATTGAGGTTCATTGATGTACTTTACACCTAATTTGCTAGGTTCGTGAAGCGAAAGTCTCATTTTGTATTTTTCAATTCCAAATATTTTGAAATATTTTAAATACATAGCATTTACTTTTTTGAATTCGCTTTCAAATTGTTCTTTTGTACAATAAATATGGGCGTCGTTCATGTGAAGGACACGCACTCGCATAAGCCCAAAAAGCTCTCCACTCTGTTCATATCGATAGCAAGTGCCATATTCAGCCAATCTATAAGGCAAATCTTTGTATGATTTAGGCTCCGCATCGAAAACTTTGTGGTGATGCGGACAGTTCATCCCTCTCAAATAATATTTAGTACCATCAATCTCCATTGGAGGAAACATACTATCTGCATAATAGGGTAGGTGTCCGCTAGTCTGATACATGATTTCTTTAGCAATATGTGGTGTTACCACTCTGTGATATCCATCGGCTTGTTCCGATTCTTTCGCCAATTTCTCTAATTCTTCAATAATGATACCACCGTTTGGCAACCAAAGCGGAAGCCCTTGTCCTACCATGTCGTCAAAAGCAAAAATGCTTAAATCTTTTCCCAATTTTCTATGATCTCGTTTTTTGGCTTCTTCAAGCATAGTCAAATGCGCATCTAAATCGGCTTGTTTTGGAAATGTAATCCCATAAATACGAGTCATCATCGGATTTTTTTCATTTCCTCTCCAATAGGCTCCAGCAATACTCATCAATTTTATTGATTTGATATATCCTGTATTGGGCAAATGTGGACCACGACAAAGGTCTGTGAAATTTCCTTGCTGATAAAAAGTGATTTCACCGTCATTTAGATCATTTAGTAATTCTAGTTTGTACTCATCTCCTTTTTCGGTGAAATATTGAATGGCATCTGTTTTGGAAACTTCGCTTCTCAAAAATGGATTTTTTGTTTCAGCTAATTGTCTCATTTTCTTCTCAATAGCGCTTAAATCATCGCTAGAAAGCGATTTGCCACCCAAATCAATATCATAATAAAAACCAGCTTCTATTGCTGGTCCAATTCCAAATTTAGTATTGGGATACAATTCTTGCAAAGCCTCAGCCATCAAGTGTGCCGAGCTATGCCAATAGGTTTCTTTCCCCTCTCTATCGTCCCACGTGAAAAGTTTGATAGCGCAGTCATCGGTCAAGGGTCTTTCCAAGTCCCATATCTTATCATTAATACTGGCAACCAATATTTTTGAAGCCAACCCATGGCTTATACTTTTTGCTATTTCTAATGGGGAAATACCGTGGCTATACTCTTTTACGTTCCCATCGGGAAAAGTTACTTTTATCATTGTGCTTTAAAAAATTGATATAAAACACAAAAATAATCACATTTTTTTAAAATGGGGGCAGTATTTACTTGATTTTATATTTTTTAGAGAAAACTAAGGGCGTTGTAATAGTACTCAGTTTTCTTTGTTCCGAATTGCTCGTAAAAATGAGATATATTTGGAATACTAGATCCTTCAAAATCAATAATTTTGCTTGTTGAATTTTGAATTACATAATCTATTAAAAATGACATGGCTTGATATTTTTTTCCAATCTCAGTTGAAATAGGCATTAAGAGAAATTCTCTTTCAGAGGTATAATATGTGAGTAATAATGCAATAATTTCCCCTTCGTAGGAAGCTTGATAGTAGTTTATAGCATTGTCTAATTTCATGAGTATATCAAACAATAAAGTTTTATTTTTTTTTATAGCTTCATTATAATATGGACTTTCAAAGTAAAATTGTAAATATGATAAGTCAAATGCTGTTTTTTTTATTTCAATAGACTCAATTTTAAGCAAATTTTTCTTTAATAACCCATGATAATTAACTCTTATTTCTTCGTATGATTCGTCTAGTTTTAACTCATAGTTGTATCTTTTATAGGCTTTCGAAGATAGTGGACTAGATGTATTGATGTCAACTTTTAAATAGTTCTTTTTAAAATAGTTTAGGGCTTCTTTTTTTTGCGCTATTGAAAGTGAATTTGTAGAGAACTGTTGCGTAAAAGGTGGCATACAGATATATGGAATACATTTCCATTTTTTTTTTGTGCAAAAGGGTAGTATAGCTTCATAGTCACCCCAGACCAATGCAGACCATTTTTCGGAAGTAACGGCATCCAAAAATTGATAATTGGAATAGGGAAGAAGTCCTTTATTTAAAACTGTACACTCCCATTTTGAAGTATCTAACTGTGCTCTTTTGATTACTCGCATGGGGTTGATTTTAGTGATAGCTCAAAAATTGATTTCCATTCTTTTTTTGCCATTAAATCGTTGTGAAAAATGGGTATAAATATACCACCATAATTTCTAATTTCATCTTGTAAGGATATATATGAATCTGTTGCCTGAATGTATTTCTGCTCATTTGAGGTAGCATAGTATTCAAAAGTTGAGTCCATGAAACAGGGAGTATAAATTTTAAGAAGCGTTTTACTATTGTTTGATAAATCAAAAAAGTAAAAAGGAAGTGAGGTCGATGATCTGAATCCAGCGTGCAAGCCATAAGTCATAGAAAAATCTGAATAGATATGATTTTTGAGCAATGTACTTGCATAGAAAAATTCAATGTCGAATCTCAAAAAATGAAATCGGCTGCTTTCTATTTTTTTGTCAATTTTTTTTTCAAGCCATTTTTTTTCTTCTTCAATAATATTTTTTTGATTTAAACTATTGTATGAAGGATGAATATTTAAATCTGTTTTTTTATTCAATATTTTTATTAATTCTATAAATGCTTCGTCATCCCGTTTGTTAAAATGGTCGTTTTTATGAGGATTTTCTGGGCAAAGAAGAAATGTTTTGTGTTCTACTTTTTTTTCATTTAATGTTGTATAAATGAAATCGTATGTATCGTATTTGTCTTTTTCATCAGACTGAAATAGAGTGAGTATATTTCGCTTTAGAAATTTTTCTAAGCGAACATTTTTGGCGTAAAAGGCATGGTCAATGTCAAGTGTATAAAGCGATTTGGCTTGAATCTTTTTTTTAGAATATTCTGGATAATATGTTTTTAAATTTTCTTGAATGGCATCTATATATCGATTTACCATAGCTTTATTTAAAAAATTAAAACGAAAAGCAATACTTTGTTCTGGTAAATATCTATTATGAACATCCTTCATACAAGGTAAATACTCTTCGTATCGAGAAATGAGATAAAATGCCGATGCAAAAAGGTCAAAATTTTTAGATTTAACTATTTCTTTTGGTCTGAAAAGTGCCGTAAAATTATTGTATTTTATTTCCTCAATACGTTGGGTTTTAACATTATCTTCAAATAATAAATCATGGCAGGGATAATATAAATAAGAAGATACCGGTATATAATTATATTCAATTTTTATAGGAGTAGGGTCTAATATAAATGATTCTATATCATTGGTCAATATCATTTTAAATTCCAAAACTTCACTGAATATCCAAGTAAATATATATTCTATTCGGGGTGTAATTTTGGGGACATAGATCAGTATCATATCTATTCTTTTACAAAAGATTGATTGCGCAGGTATTTTTTCTTCAATAATTGACAAGGAAAATATTTTGGATCTTTGGTGTCGTCGTAAATAGATACCAAGGTTTCAAATATTGCTGTAATAGAATGCTTATCTATTTCTTTCATTATATTTTGAAAAGAAGCAGTAGATTGATTTTGAAAAATAATATTCTCTTCAATACATTTTGCTATTTCGTTTAATTCTAAAAATTTGGTTCGTGGTCTAAACATGCCTATACGGTCCTCTAGCCATAAAACATCTTTCTTTATAGTTTTCAAAAATCCTTCAATTTCAGCAATTTCATTACCTCTAAAAGCGGTTAATTCCCAGAAATTAGAGTCTAAGAATCCAGGAAGTGCATTGATCCCAAACATCTTACTTTTCACTTTACATTGAAATGCATAGCTTGTTTCGGCAAGCGATGTTTTAGCAGTTGAAAGGAAAAATATCTTGTTTTTTAAGGCACTATAAATAGGGAAGTTTTCATTGTCATCATCAAAATTTAAGTCGAAAATGATGTCATATATATCAAAATCTTCTTCTTCATCTCCATCGGAATATTCTATTTCAAATTTTGAGGCATCCAATACTTTCAAAAGTTCGTCTTTTCTTGATTCTTCTCCTATAATTAATATTTTTTGCATACTCTTAATTAATATTTTTTCGTCTTAATTCAAAATTTTGTCCTAAATATACTTTTCGTACTTGTTCATCTTGACTAAGCTCTTCAGCCGTTCCTGATTTTAATACTTTACCTTCAAATAATAAGTATGCTCTTTGAATAATGGATAAAGTTTCTTGCACATTATGATCTGTAATTAATACACCAATATTCTTATCTTTCAACTGCATGACTATTTTTTGGATATCTTCCACGGCTATAGGATCTATCCCTGCAAATGGCTCATCCAAAAGAATAAAATCAGGATTAGTAGCTAAGGCGCGAGCTATCTCAGTTCTTCGTCGTTCTCCACCACTCAATACTTCTCCCAAACTTTTGCGTACGTGGCCAAGTCTGAATTCATCAATCAATGATTCGAGTTTGTCTTTTTGCTCCTCTTTCGTTAATTTTGTCATTTCTAGCACCGCAGCAATATTATCTTCGATACTCATTTTTCTAAAAATAGAAGCCTCTTGTGGCAAATATCCTATTCCCATCTGTGCTCTACGATACATGGGTAATGCTGTTATATTTTCATCGTTTAAAAAAACATCTCCACTGTCTGGCTTGATAAGCCCTACTGTCATATAGAAAGAAGTCGTTTTACCAGCGCCATTAGGACCTAAAAGACCGACGATTTCGCCCTGACTAACTTCTATAGATACATCATCTACAACGTTTCGCTTTTTATATGATTTGACCAAATGAGTTGTCTTTAACGTCTTCATTTCCGCTAATTAATTTCTACAAAAATAGAAAAATTAAATTTATTGTGAAAGCTAAACTTGTTACCTCAATAATGTTATACTTCCTTTCACAAAATGGTTGCCTTTTTTATTCTTAAACTCCATAAAATAGACATAAACTCCTGGTTCGCATTTTTCTCCCTTGTAGAATCCATCCCAAGCAGAAAAATTACCATGTCCCTCAAAAATTTTTTCTCCCAATCTTGAATAAACCATGAGTCTAATGACTTCTACTTCTCCATAAATATTAGGTCTGAATAAATCATTTTTGAAGTCATCATTGGGGGTGAAAATATTTGGGCATTCGGCATATCCATCTATTGTGTCAATGATAGTAGTGTCGGTGGTAGATGTATCTTTTGGAACCATAAAGACATTACAGCTGTCAAATGCAATACATCCATCTTGATTCATAATCGTTACTTTGTATTTACCAGCTTCTGATACCATGATTTCGGAACGAGTCGTTTTTGTATTCCAAGTATAATATAAAAATCCTTTTTGGGCTTGTAAAAGAACAGAATCCCCTTTTTTGATGGTCGTATCCTTCAGTTTTTGGGCTATAAAATTAGGCTTTACAAATAAAGTTAGTGTAATTATACTATCACATCCATTTTGATTTATAAAAGTATCACTGTAGATTCCAGACTTTGTATATCCCTTATACTTTTGATCATTACATATTGTTTTGGTTTCATTGTTAACGCTTCTAGCTTTAAAGCTCAATTCGTATCTGTATATGCTGATACATCCATAATCATTGACAAAACTATCTACATAATTTCCAGCGGTTGTTTTTCCTCTATAAGATCGCCCTTCACAAATTTTTAGTTTAAAACTACTATCAATATTGGGGCGTACATATAAATCTACCGTTTCAATAATACTATCGCATCCAAGATTATTTTTTATTGTATCTATGAAAATACTCGTTTTAGTTCTGCCTCTAAAGGATTCTCCATCACAAATAGAATAATTTAGTGTTTTTCGATTAACGGAAGTAACCCAAAGGTTTATTTCTCGAACACTATCACATCCAAATCTATTTTTAAATGTATCTAAATATCTTCCTGTATTTGACTTACCTAAAAAAATATCCCCTTCACAAATGTTTTTATTTATAATGGTTTTAGAAATAGGATTTACAATAAGAACAAGATTTCTAACACTGTCGCATCCTTGTGCATTTATTAATGTATCGGAATAAAAACCTGATTTAATTCTGTTGAAAAAAGACTCGCCTTCGCAAATCGTTTGATTAAAGTTTGAATAGGTAGTTGTTTTCACTGTTAAAATCAATGTTCTGATAGAGTCACATCCATTTGCGTTTGCTCCTAGAAGGGTATCAATATAAGTTCCTGAAGTGGTTCTTCCAAGGAAAGAACTGCCTTCACAAATGGTTTGATTAATCGTTGAAGTTGTCTTCGAATTTACCGTTAAATTTAGCGTCAGGATAGAATCACAG
>JBEIDU010000066.1:0-8325 GCA_040383345.1 Chitinophagales bacterium
ACCAAAGAAAATTAAGAATGTATTGATTACGCAGCCAGAGCCTGTAGGTGAAAAGTCGCCTTATACTGATTTAAGTAAACGGTACAAATTGAAATTAACATTTATGCCTCTATTAAAAGTAGAGAGCTTGACTTTAAGAGAATTTAGAAAAAATAAAATTAATATTGCTGAATATTCAGCTGTCATATTTAATAGTAAAAATGCTATAGATTATTTCTTTAAAATTTGCGATGAAATGCGTCATAAAATGCCTCAAGAAGCTAAGTATATTTGCTCATCTGAGGCAATTGCATATTATCTTCAAAAATATATAAGATATAGAAAAAGAAAAGTTATTTATTCAAATGGTACACCTACTGACTTACAAAATATTTTAAAGAAGTTTCAAGCAAATGAAAAATTCCTTTTGCCATGTTCCGCAGTGGGTATTGGTTTCTTACCTACATTCTTAAAGCAAAATAAATTTAAGTTTTCAGAAGCTGTAATGTATAGAATGATACCAAATGAAGGATTTAATGAAAAACATTTGAACAATGATATGATTACATTTTTTAATCCTGAAGGAGTAAAAGCTTTTTTTACTTTATTTCCTGATTTTAAACAAGATCATATTGCTGTAGGAGCTTTTGGAGAGAGTACACAAGCACAATTGAAAAAACAAAAAATGGATGTGCATGCAAAAGCGCCAGTTGGCGAGGTGAAATCTATGGTTATGGCAATAGATAAATTATTTAGAGAGTATCCCGATTTATTAAAAAATTAAATTTTATTTGAAATTATATAATAAAATTATAAAAATTGACGTTATCAGAAAAAAAAAATTGCAATAAAAAAAAATAAGTTTATTTTTACACGTTCAATTTCTATTAAAAACAATTTAAAATTGTAAAAAATGAAACATTTGAAATTAAATTATGTACTAGGTTTATTAGCTGTTTTAGGTCTAATTACTTCTTGTGGAAAAGGCGGAGGAGGCGGTTCTTATAAAGGTCAATTAACAGGATCGGCAGGAAGACCAGTATGGAGAGAGTCTGTGCCATACGGAATGGTATCTGTTCCAAGTGGAACTCTTACATTGGGATTAAGCGATCAAGATGTAACTTTTGAATTGACTGCAAGACCAAAACAAGTATCTATTCATAGTTTTTATATGGATGCAACTGAAATTACAAATAATGAATATCGTCAATTTGTAGATTATGTTAAAGATTCCCTTGCTCATACCATTTTAGAGCATTTTGTTCAGACTAATGCTGATGCTGAAGTTGTTTCAGGTTCTCAACCTATTGATTGGAAGAAAAAAATTGATTATAGAAATCCTGAGGTTGCTAATCAATTAAATACTATGTACTTATCTCCAGATCAATGGATTAATGGTCAAAAAGAAATGGATGTTGCTAAACTAGTATATAAATATGATTATTTAAAATCTAAGCAAGCTGCTTTTGCTAAATTTAATAGAAATAAAGATAGAAAACAATATATCAAGCCAGAAACGGTAGATGTTTATCCCGATACAATGGTATGGATAAGAGATTTTACATATTCTTACAATGAACCCATGACTCGTCAATATTTCTCTCATCCAGCTTTTGATGATTATCCAGTTGTAGGTGTAAGATGGGATCAAGCAAATGCTTTTTCTCATTGGAGAACTAGATTTTTAGAAGATTATTTAACGTCTAGAAAAAAATCTACTATTGATCCGTTTAGATTACCAAGCGAGCATGAATGGGAATATGCTGCTCGTGGAGGAAAGAAAAATGCGCCATATCCTTGGGGTGGACCATATACAAGAAATCAAAAAGGTTGTTTAATGGCTAACTTTAAACCGGTTAGAGGTAATTATCAAGATGATGGTGGTTTTTATACTGTAAGAGCTGATTCATATTTCCCTAATGATTATGGATTGTATAATATGGCTGGTAATGTTGCAGAATGGACTTCTTCAGCTTTCTATGAAAATTCATACACTTTTGTTCATGATATGAATCCTGACATGAAATATGATCATAACAAATTGGATAATGAAACCATGAAACGAAAGGTTTTAAGAGGAGGAAGTTGGAAAGATGTTGCTTTCCTTATTCAAAATGGTACTAGAAGCTTTGAATATGCCGATTCTTCAAAATCATATATTGGCTTCAGATGTGTTACTTCAGCATTAAAATAATAAAAATAAACGTAAACTAATCAAATAAATATTTAAAATCAATTAATTATGGCAAAAAAAGTAGGTGGATTCAAAAAAATCATGTCAATATCTTATGGTTTGGGAGCTGCGGTTGTTATCCTTGGTGCATTATTCAAAATTTTGCACTTACCCGGAGCAAATGAAATGCTAATTGCAGGAATGGGAACAGAGGTTTTAATTTTCGTTGTTTCGGCTTTTGACCCAGTATATGAAGAATATCAGTGGGAAAGAGTTTATCCAGAATTATTTGATGAAAGTGAAATAGCTGTTTCTAAAGGTAGAAATGAAAGCGGAGGATCAGTAGGTATGATTGGAGGTGGAAATAGCGCAGATGCATCCGTTGCTTTAGCTTTAGATAATGCATTGTCAAAATCGAATATCGAAACAGGTATGATTGAAAGACTAGGTGAGAACTTAGGTAAATTAAGTGCTAATATAGAAAGTATGAATAGTGTAGCAGATGTTGCTGCTAGCACTGCAGATTATTCTAACGCAGCAAAAAATGCAGCAAGTTCATTAAATACATTGAAAACTACATTTGAAGAAAGTGCTGAAGCTGCAAAAGGTTTAGCTCTAGCTACAAATGGTACACAAGAATATCAAGTACAAATCCAACAAATCACTAAGAATCTTCAACAATTAAATTCTATTTACCAAATTGAATTACAAGATGCAAATAATCATTTGAAAAATTTGAATAAATTTGTAGGTAACCTTTCTGAAGCTATGGCTAATTTGGAATCTACTAAAAATGATGCTCAAATGCTGAAAGACAATATGGGTAATTTATCTAAAAGTTTAGGTTCATTAAATTCTATATACGGAGGTATGTTGACTGCAATGAGAACAGCATAAGAATATATATAACAATATAAGGTGGGAATATTTTTGAATATTATAAAATTAAATTAAGAAATGGCATCAGGTAAAATATCACCTAGGCAGAAGATGATCAATATGATGTATCTCGTATTGACAGCTATGCTTGCAATGAACGTATCTGCAGAAATTTTGAATGCATTTAAGACCGTAAATAAAAGTTTGGACAAAACAAATCAAATCTTAAGTCAAAAAAATAGAAGTATTTATGATGCTTTTAATGAAGCATTAAATGATCCTCAGCAGAAACAAAAAGCTGCAATTTGGAAGCCAAAAGCTGACCAAGTGAAGGCATTATCAGATAAAATTTTTAGTGAAATAGAAGACTACAAAACTAAAATAAAACAAAATTCTGGTTTGAAAGTTGAAAATGGAGAAGAAACATACAAATTTGATGATTTAGATCAGGCTGAAATACTTTTTTCAGAAAAAGGTGAAGGAAAAAAATTATATGACAAAATTCTTCAGTATAAGAAAGATCTAATTAATGTAATTAAAACTTCCCCAGAAGGAGCGGATCCTAATATTATAGCTCAATTGACTGCTTTAGAAAAGTCTTTACCAGTTGATTTGACCGTGCCAACAGGAAAAACAGAAAGTGGTCATACATTTTCAAATGATCACAAAGGATGGACTACTAGTAATTTTCACAAAACACCTTCTGTAGCGGCAATTACGATTTTATCTAAATTACAAAATGATGTTAAAAATTCAGAAGCACAAATGGCAGATTTTTGTATATCACAATTAGGTAAAGTTAAATTAGTTTATGATAAGTTTGCTGCTGTAGCGGCTGCTAATACTACTTATTGTATGCCAGGAGACGCAATTGAAGTTTCAGCTGGTGTTGGAGCATTTAATGATCAAGCAAAGCCTATCATTAATATTAATGGTTCAAATGTACCTTTAAATTCAGAAGGAATGGCAGTATGGAAATCAACGGCTGCTGGTGCATCTGGAGAAAGACAAATACCTGTTAAAATCCAATATACAACTCCAGATGGAAAAGTTGAAAGTAAGTCTATGACTTTGAAATATACTATTGGTACACCTGCTGGTTCCGCTTTAATGTTGGATAAAATGAATGTATTTTATATAGGTTTAGATAATCCTGTAACGGTATCTTCCGGAACAGGTGATGATAGAACTAAGTTGACATATTCAGGTGGAGGAATTACAATGAATAAAGTGGCTCCTGGTAAGTATAATGTTAGAGTTACTACTGTAGGAGAAGCTAACGTATCTATTAATGCAGATGGAAAACAAACTGCATTTAAATTTAGAGTTAAGCGTGTTCCAGATCCTATAGCTACTTTAGGAGGAACTATTACTACTCAAAAAGTACCAAGTGGAACCATGAAAGCTCAACAAGGTGTTATGGCTGTATTACAAAATTTTGATTTTGAAGCAAAATTTGAAGTAGTAAGTTATGAGTTTAGTTATGTGCCAAAAGGTGGCGATGTCTTGTCAGGTTCTGTTAATGGAGCTATTTTTAATAGCGCTTTAAATGGATATAAAAATTCTTGTAAAAAAGGTGATGTATTCCAGTTTGAAAATGTTAAAGTGAAAGGTCCGGACGGACAAGTACGTAAAATACCTGGATTAGGTGTTACAATAATTTAATAATACTAAAATAAAAAGTTATGAAAAAGTATTTTTTAATTTTAAGTTTGTTTTCAGTTTCTTTTGCTAATGCTCAAGATAATTTGGAAGAGGTTGAGGAAAAACTTGATGGTGCTTATGAAAAAGTAACCTTGAAAGAAAGAGAAATTATACCATATGATCATGTTAGAGAAGCAGATGTTATTTGGAGTAAACGTATTTGGAGAGTTATTGATTGTAAGGAAAAAGTAAATTTGCCTTTTGTTCATCCTAAGTTAGGATTAGTGAAAGTTGTGCATGACGCTGCAAAGAAAGGTGAATTGCAAGTTTATAATCCAGGTGAAATAGGAGAAGTATTCAAAGAGACAATATCTACTCAAGATGTTCAAAATATTGGTGTAAGAAATGATACAATTTCAAGAATTAATATTGAAACTGGTTTAGAAGAGCGAGTAGCTACATTTAATGATTTTGATCCATCTACTGTTACAAAATTAAGACTAAAAGAAGATTGGTTTTTTGATAAAGAAACTTCTACTATGCTTGTTAGAATAATTGGAGTTGCATTGATTAGAGAAAAATTGTCAGAAAATGGTGATGTACTTGGAGATGAAGTAATGTATTGGGTTTATTATCCAGATTTAAGATCTATATTGAGTCAGTATCCAGTTTATAATATTAAAAATGAAGCGGCTACAATGAGTTGGGAAGACTTATTTGAAATTCGTTATTTTTCAAGTTATGTTATGAAAGAATCTAATGCTTATGATAGAAGAATAAAAGATTACGCAGCAGGTTTAGATCTATTGTATGAGTCTGATAGAATTCAAAATGATATTAGAAATTATGAAAGTGATCTTTGGGAATACTAAAATATTTCTAATATAAATGATTATATAAAGGTATAGCTAGATTTAGTTATACCTTTTTTTTGTTCAATTCAATTAAATAAATAATGAAAAAAGCCAATTGGAAAAGTATTAAAGAATATTCAGATATTTTATTTGAGTTTTATGATGGTATCGCTAAAATAACAATAAATAGACCTGAAAAACATAATGCTTTTAGGCCTGAAACGAATATGGATATTTTAGATGCCCTAGATATATGTAAAGAAGATCAATCTATTTCTGTAATTATATTAACGGGAGCTGGTCGAAAAGCTTTTTGTAGTGGTGGAGACCAAGAAGTTAAAGGAATTGGAGGATATATTGGAAAGGATGGAGTACCACGATTAAATGTATTGGATATTCATAAAAAAATCCGTTCGATGCCTAAGCCAGTCATTGCTATGGTGAATGGGTATGCAATTGGTGGCGGACATGTACTTCATGTAGTATGTGATTTAAGTATCGCTTCTGAGAATGCTATTTTTGGACAAACTGGTCCTAAAGTAGGCAGCTTTGATGCAGGTTTTGGAAGTAGTTATTTGGCACGTATTGTAGGACAGAAAAAAGCTCGAGAAATTTGGTATTTGTGTGAGCAATATTCTGCACAAGAAGCTATGGCTATGGGATTGGTAAATAAAGTGGTACCTATTGATTTTTTAGAATTGGAAACTATTAAATTTGCAAAAACCATTATGAAGCGAAGTCCTATGGCAGTTCGAATGCTAAAAAGAGGCTTAAATGCAGAATTAGATGGTCAGGCAGGAATTATGGAATTTGCTGGTGATGCTACGCTTATGTTTTATATGATGGAAGAAGCTCAAGAAGGGAAGAATGCCTTTTTGGAAAAAAGAGATCCAGATTTTCAGCAATTTACAAAATTTCCTTAATAGGTAATTACACCTATTTTGTAGTTTAGATTTTTCTTTGAAAATAGTATTGATTTTTCATTGGAAAGTTTCGTGCTCAATCTTGGGTAGATTATTGTATTATCTTGAGTTCCGTTAAAAATATTCTCAATAACTTCATCGCCATTACTTAAGTTTATATTATAGTTGTATGTCTGTGAAACATTGAAATTAGTCAATAATTTAATTTTCTTATCTTCATTATTACTTTCCATTTGCAAATCATAATTTTCTTTTTCATCATTAAAGATAATATTTAACTCATTATCTTTTTGATGTGTGAAAATAGAAACTGGAATGATATTAGCCAAAGCCTTATTATTATAAAAGTCATAAGGATTTACATAATATTTTGTTCTAAGTACTTGTCTTTTTAGATAAATATCAGCCCATTGTACGTTATCATTACTATCAATGCAAAACGTAAGAATATTTCCCCAGCTAAAATTATAAAATGTTTGTGTATTATTCGTGTACATACCACCAAATCCAAAACCTATAGGATTGCTTACATATTCTATATCCACATTGTATTTCTCACATACAAAAATTGTTTTTTTCTCTTTGGTAGTAATAAAATCTACTATAAAATAATCATTTTCCATTCCTTTTTCTTGGACTTGATAAATTTTACTTTTTTTATAAATCCTTGAATAAAAAGTGGAATCAAAATTGATGTTTCTGTTATTAATTATATTTCCATTAAAGGAATTGAGATCTATTATTGACACACCATTTATAAAATTTCTATTTTCATTTTTTGAGAAAAATCCACCTATTCTAAAAATACTATCAATTGGCGTAATATTGAATGTGGTATAGAAATGATTGGGTTCATCTTCAAATGCAATTTCTTTAATAGTTTTGCCTACTTTATTGATAAGAATCATTTTATTTACATAATAATTACTCCGTGAAAAAGCCGAATTGGTAGATTTATCTAGTTTGTAGTAATAAAGTAATGTGCCATCATTGTTTAGCCAATTATTTATATTTTCCACTTTGCTAGCGAGCATAGGCATTGCGTATTTTTTCTTATAGAGCAAGTCCATATCGGATTGATAGATAGCGATATAGGAATTAAAATCAGATGTAGATGAAAAATGCGAATAGTCTATGTCGTTGATTACCAAGCCAATTTTGGATTTATCAGGAGAATAATATATTTTTAACTCAAAAATCTCTTTCTTTCTACCCGGAATACTGAAAATCATCGTAGGATTCATCACAATTTCACCTTCTTCATCAAATTTCAATAAATAATATTTGTGAACGTCTTCTTCCGATTCAAATTCTTTGAGAATAAAATAAGTCTGGTCATTTTGTGTTATAATTGAGCCTTGATAATCGTATTTTTTCTTTTTGTCAAATTGAATTAATTTTTTCTTAAGTAAATTAAAAGAGGTATCATATTGGTGTACTTCACAGATATTTTCTCTTTCTGATTTTGCTATAACTTGAGTAGATTCATCCAAACGAGTAAAGATATTATCAATTTTATACCCAGCTTGAATTTCCTCATTAGCCCAATTGATTTTTTGAGCCTTAGACTCAAAAAAAGTAATTAATAAAATTCCTAAAAAAAGATGTTTTTTCATTTGTTTTTTATTTAAAAACTAACCCAACCTTGGGCTTTCATATTGTAAAGGTTGTTTCCTTTTGATTTTAACTTCACACCTTTGTCTTTTGATTTTATTTCGCCAATTACTGTTATATTTTCATTTTCAATAATTTTCTCCATATATTTTTTATCAAAAGTAAAAAGCAATTCATAATCTTCACCACCATTAAGTGCCGATACAGTAGGGTCAATATTCATTTTTATTGATTCATTGAACGTGATTTCTTCAATAGG
>JBEIDU010000067.1:0-8182 GCA_040383345.1 Chitinophagales bacterium
CACCTATTTCCTCCATCAATATCTGATAATTGGCTTGTTTTTCACGTAAAATCTGATGTATATCAATATCTGCAATTCGCAATTTCATTTTTGTTCGTTTGAGTCTAGCAGCTTGAAGGACCTTCTCTATATTGTTTAAAAGACGATCGTTTTCTTCTTTTATTATAGTAGCATACTTATTGAGTTTTTCTTTATTTTCTTGAATCTTTTCATTACGAATCATATTACATGCTAACGCTATCGTAGCTACAGGTGTTTTTAATTCATGGGTCATATTATTGATAAAATCCGATTTAACATTACTCAATTTTTTTTGTATAAAAATTATGTAAACTGTAGAAAAAAATGTAACAATTATAATAACAATAAATATCAATGAGGCCATAAATAATCCATACATTGATTGAAATATAAAGTCATTTTTATTGGGAAAATTCAATAATAATATGGCGTAATTATTGAATATACTTTCAGGAAAAAGTCGTGCTCTATAACTTTTTGATATTATTTCTTTATTCAATTGTTTGTAGTCACTATAAATAACGGCTTTTGTTTTTCCATCTATAATTGTAATTTTATATTTTAAATAAATATTCTGTTCTTTGAAGGCATTTGATATAAATTTCTTTAAGCTATCTGCATTAATTTTTTCATTTACACGAGCGCTTTCATAGAGCAAAATCTTTGCTTGATTTCGCCATTTACTATTGAATATATTATACTGGTTTTGAATTTTAGCCAATTCATTAGGACCTACTTTTTGAAGAACATCTTTAGGTATTTTCAATTCCCTCGTGAGTGTTTTATATAATTCACTTGACGTATCTTTCAAATTATAATTATATGCTACAATTCCTGATTTTTCATCACTTTTTGTAAAAATTTCAGTTTTGTTAAAATAGCTTACGGTATCTGAATTAGAATTAAAAAAGGAATATGTTGTAAATTTTTCATAATCGGTCAACGATTTTGATAAACCAGCATATACGGATTGATCAAAGGTATTTCCACGTTGAATAAACGCTTCATTAACCCATTTAAATTGCAAGACGATAAGACCTATCATAGAAAATAAGGCAAATCCAATAATCCAAACTATACTTTTTATCTTCATTCAAAAATTACTTTTTTCTTGATACAATAATCATTCTATCGGAGTCCATATTGAATGGTTTCATATTATAATTGCCGTATACTTTAAGAATTTCATATCCAGCATGCAATATCATTGCTTCTAATTCCTCTTTTTGAAATAACTGAACACGCTCTTCAAATTCATATTTTTTTTCTTGATATACAAATTGTATCTTTTTATGTACATGGTTTTCAGATAAATATTTATGTAAATAAAAGTCAATGTTTTGAATTGTTTTTATTGTGTTTGATTCTCCTTGAAATCTAACTTTCTCACTATTTAAATAATCAATTAACAAAATTCCTTGAGAATTCTGATGTCTAGAAATACAAGATAAAACGCTCTCATTTTCAGACAAAGTATCAAAATAACCAAATGATGTAAATAAATTAAACACATAATCAAATGTTCGATTTAGATCTAATTGACGCATGTCTGCAACCTCAAAAACTGGATTGTTTCCTTGTGTATGATTTTGAGCGTATTTTATTGAATTTGAAGATAAATCTACCCCCATTATAGCATTTGAATATTGAGCAAATGAAAAACTATGCCTTCCTTTGCCACAGCCAAGATCTAATATAGAATTTTCAATTGAAATTTGAAAAAAATCAACCAATTTCTTAACAAATGCGTCTGCCTCATCATGATTTCTATCGCTATACAATATATGATAAAACTCACTATCAAACCAATTTGAAAACCAGGGCGTTTTTTCGCTCATTAAAAATCATTTTTTTTGAATATTTGCAAATATATTTAAAAATAGACTTAATCTAGCATTAAAAATACTTAAATAGTAGCTTTACTTAAAAATATTATATACATTTTGATCAATTCACAATACTTTTGTAATTAAAATATAAATATTGACCCAGCGAGAAATAGCATTACAAGAATTTATAATAAAAATTGAATTTGATAAAGTATTAGATATTTTATCAAAATTTCATTTCTCTCAAATAGGTATCCTTTGGCTAAACAGCCAAAAACTGCAATTTCAAAAAGCAAAATTAGACGAAGAGTTTGATAAAGTTTTCGAATTTAAAACAATCATTCAACATCACTTGGAGTTTCCGTTTTTTGGATTGTTTCAAATAGATGAAATTATTCATATGTGCGAAATAGAAAATTATTTCATTGAGTCTTTGGATTTTCTTAAAATTAAAAAAGTAATAGAAAATGTAGAAAAAATTAAATTGTTTTTTAGTGAAAAAAACAATAATGATGATTGGAAATCCTTGACTATTTTCACATCTAGTCATTATTACGACAAAGAAGTATACAGAATTCTGGATAATATAATTGATGACAAAGGAGAGGTAAAAGACAATGCGTCTTCGTATTTACAAGAAATTAGAGCTCAAAAAAATACGATTTTTAAAGAAATAGATAAGGTTTTTAAAAGTCAAGTGAATCATTATCGCAATCTTGATTTTTTGGCAGAAACTGGCGAAAGTATCCGAAACGGAAGAAGAGTTTTAGCGGTTTTGGCCGAAAAGAAAAGGCAGATTAAGGGGATAATTCATGACGAATCGGAAAGTGGTAAAATAATCTATATTGAACCCGAAGCTGTTATTGCACTTCACAATGATGCTCTTAATATAGATCGTGAAGAAAAAAGAGAGCTAATGCGAATTTTAAGAGAATTAACGCAAAAAATTGCTAAACACAAGAATTTATTAATACAATATCAAAATTTTTTAGCCCATTTTGATCATATTCAAGCCAAAGCACAATGGGCTATCAAAATGGAATGTAGTCGTCATGGTATTGCTATTTCGCCTTATGTAAAAATTGAAAAAGGATATCATCCACTTTTGAAATTTAAAAATGAAGTAGAACGCAAAAAAACGGTCCCTTTCTCTTTAGAAATAAACAAAGAGTTACGAATGTTATTGATTTCTGGACCTAATGCAGGTGGAAAATCCATCACGCTCAAATCTATAGGATTACTTGCGATGATGAACCAATATGGTATCCCTATTCCTGTAGAAAGCACTTCAAAATTGCCCATTTTTGAAAGCTTTTTCGGTGATTTTGGCGATAATCAATCGCTGGAGGATGAATTGAGTACGTATTCATCAAAACTTAAAAATTGGAAAGAAATTGTAGAAAAATCCAATACCAAATCACTCATATTGTTTGATGAAATGGGGACAGGTACTGACCCGAGTTTTGGTTCAGCAATGGCTCAAGTAGTATTAGATAAATGTATTGAAAATGAAAGTTTTACTATTGTTACAACTCATTTTGGTTCGTTGAAAAAATTTGCTGATGATAACCGTTTTATTACAAATGCCTCAATGCTTTTTGATGAACAAAAATTAGAGCCATTATACATATTATCAATTGGTAGACCTGGAAGTAGTTACACTTTTCATATTGCAAAAAAAATGGGTTTACATGAACCCTTGATAGAAAAAGCAAAAAAATTAGTTCAAACAGATCAAGTAAAATACGACCATTTATTGCTCAAATTAGAGATTAAAGAAAAGGATTTAATCAAAAAACAAAAAGATATGGAGCAAGCCGAAAAGGATTTGAAATCACAAATCAAAAATTGGAACAAAGTCAATAATGAATTGGAATTGCTACGAAATAAAATCAAATTTGAACGGATGCTATTCCAAAACGAAAAGGAAATAGAGAAAGAAAAAGAAATTAGAGCTTTTGCCGATGAGCTTAAAAAACAGCAAAAAGAAGAAGAGATAAAAGAAGAACGAAGGATTATACAAGAAAAAATTGCTGAAAATACGGAGCAAATAAAAGAAACGTATAAGCAAATTCACAATGTGCCACTCAATCAAAATTTCCAGATAGGCAGTTGGGTTAGATATATTCAAACCCAAGCTATGGGCAAAATAGAAAAGATAGAGCGTAAAAAAGCAATAATCATTTTTGACAACATTAAATCTACCATCCCACTATCCGACTTGATTTTGGTTCCTGATGAAGAAATCAAAAAACAATATACGCCGCGTAAAGTTTCGATTGAAAAAGTTCAACTTTCAGATGAATTGGATTTGAGAGGAATGTTTGTGGCGGATGCCATTCCTGAATTGGAGAAATATATCAACGATGCATTGGTTCAGAATAAATTTCAATCCAAAATCATACACGGAAGAGGTAATCTGAAGCGCGAAGTACTAAAAACAATCAACAGTATCAAAAGTATATCAAAAATAGCGCATGCCGAACCCGAACAAGGAGGTGATGGTGTCACCTATATTTATTTCTAAAAAATAAACAGATGAAAAAAGAACAAAAAATATTTGTCATACTCGCTTGTCTTTTTGTAGCCAATGCACTGATAGCAGAGTTTATAGGTGTAAAAATATTTTCTTTGGAAAGTAGTTTTGGATTCTCACCTCTATCCTATTCTTTATTTGGACAGGAAATGAATTTGAGTTTTACCGCAGGTGTCATTATATGGCCCGTAGTATTTGTTCTTACAGATATTATCAATGATTTCTATGGAAAAAAAGCGGTAAAATTCCTCACATATGTAGCCGTAGCAGTAATTATTTATGCTTTTTTAGCTGTTAATTTTGCCATTAAAGCTACGCCTGTTCAATGGTGGATAGATGTAAATAAAGCCAATGGCGTTCCTAATTCCGACTTAGCATTTCGTTATATTTTTGGACAAGGACAAAATATCATTGTTGGTTCTTTGGTGGCATTTGTATTGGGACAATTATTGGATGCATCGGTTTTTCATGCTCTCAAAACCCGTTCAAAAAACAACGCATTATGGATTCGAGCTACTGTGAGTACTCTTGTTAGCCAATTTATTGATAGTTTTGTGGTAATTATCATCGCATTCAAAATTGGTCAAAACTGGAGTTGGGCTCAAGTTTTATCTGTTTCTATAAATAATTATGTTTACAAAGGAATAGTGGCAATACTTATGATCCCATTTCTTTTTTTAGTTCATAAATGGATAGAAAAATATTTGGGAAAAGAAAAATCGGAAGAAATGCGTCAGCAAGCTACTGTTTTGTAATAATTTTTGATATTGAATGAGAGAAATCAATTAAATTTGTAATTTTAATTCAAAAAAAATAAAAAAAACGGATATCTATTTATAATTATATAAAATATTTAAGCGCATGAAAAGACCAAGTGTGGGCATGACATTAGACGAATTTATTATCCAAGAAGAAAAAGGCTATCCCAATGCTAGTGGCGATTTATCTAAATTATTGCGAGATATAGGTTTGGCTTCTAAAATTATCAATAGAGAAGTAAATAAAGCAGGGCTTGTAGATATTCTTGGCAAAATAGGCAAAGAAAATATACAAGGAGAAGAAGTATTCAAATTAGATGAATTTGCAAATGACACGCTCATTTCATTCCTAAAAAATGGTGGACAATGCGCCGGTGTAGCTTCGGAAGAAGAAGATGACATCAAAGTTTTTGAAAATGAAGAAGCAAAAGATGCTCACTATTTGGTATTGTTTGACCCATTAGATGGCAGTAGCAATATTGATACCAATGCTTCAATAGGTACTATTTTTTCGGTAGTTCGTAGATTGAGCTCTGACAAAGTAACTCAAAAAGATTTTTTTCAAAAAGGCCGAAATATTGTAGCGGCAGGATATGTACTTTATGGCAGTTCTACAATGCTGGTATATTCTACAGGCAATGGAGTAAATGGATTTACGCTAGACCCATCTATTGGAGAGTTTTGCCTATCGCATTATCAGATAAAAACACCTGAAAATGCTAAGCAATTTTCGGTTAATTATGGAAATCATCGCACTTTTGACAATCGATTGATTCAATTTATAGATTGGTGTACTGCAGAAGATAAAGAAACTTCAAGACCGCTAACCATGCGTTATATTGGCTCTATGGTAGCAGATTTTCATAGAAATTTGTTGAAAGGCGGTATTTTTATTTATCCTGCAAATACCAAATCACCAAAGGGAAAACTTCGTCTATTGTATGAATGTATTCCGCTTGCATATCTTCAAGAACATGCTGGAGGAAGTTCTACTGATATGGAAGTTAATATTTTAGACATTGAGCCTTATGAATTGCATCAAAGAACGCCTATTGCTATTGGTTCTAAGAACTTAGTTGTGAAGTTTTTATCATTTTAAAATTATATAGCTAACGGATATGTTTTCTGACTTATTTTCGATGTATCCACTTGAATATTGGACAGAAATTTTTACTATTTTCTTTTTGTCCATCGTAAAATTTGGATTTGGGCTCATATCTGCGGTTTATTTTGAAGTTGAAAAGCCACATGCATTTATTGCTAATATTCTTGGCGGTGCATTTGGAGTGTATATGTATACTTTTTTTGGATCAATTATTAAGAAAACGTATTTATCTATACGGTATAAAAAGACGGCACCTAAGAAATTTTCAAAATGGAATCGCGCCATGATTCATTTCCGCAAACGTTTTGGGATGATTGGAATAGCCTTGCTCTCGCCTGTTTTGCTCTCTATACCTGTAGGTGTTATCTTGGCAATACAAATTACTAATAGCAAACTAAAAATTTTCCTTTTTATGTTTTCGGGATGTCTTTTTTGGAGTTTGATTTTCTTTTTGGCAAAAAGGAATTAATATTTCTTCATTTTATCCAAAAATAGTTTTACCTTTGTTGCATGATTTTAAGAAAGTTATTTTTGTGGTTTCTTTTGAGTGTGTTTGTGGTAACGCAGACGCCTTTATTGGAATTGGCAAAAATTCCTTGCTTAATTGAGCATTTCCAAGAACATAAGGCACAATACAAAAACTTGAGTTTTATACAGTTTTTGAAAATGCACTATTTTGGCGAAAAACATATAGGTACAATTAATGAAAGCGACCATCAGCTGCCCTTCAAATCGGATTTAAATAGTATTGGTATTACACTTTTTCATTTTGTATCGCCTATCCAAATTCTTATTTTATCCTTGATTTCATTGGTTTTACGTCCCGTTTTAATCAAACGAAACAATAGATTGATTCCCCAATACAAAGCCAATTTGATTTGGCAACCTCCAAAAAAATAATATAATTTTCTTTTTTCTCTTTTTGAGAATGTATGAGTCCATTTTGGCTCTATGAATTAGATTTTATATTCATTTTTTAAATGTATTATTTTGATAAGTAAAATTATATCGTACAGTGTACACAACAAAAAAGTAGTCCTAATAGCTATCGCGCTTTTGCTCGTCGTTGGGATTTATAATGTCACCAAATTGCCGATTGATGCCGTGCCAGACATTACGGACAATCAAGTGCAGGTAATTACCGTTTCGCCGTCGTTGAGCGCCGAAGACCTCGAACGAATGGTTACGATTCCCATCGAAAATTCGATTGCGAGCATCAAAGGACTCAAAAATTATCGTAGTTTTTCTCGTTTTGGGCTTTCATTGATTACCATTGTTTTTGAAGATAATGTTGATATTTATTGGGCGCGTCAGCAAGTTTCGGAGCGATTGGCTATGGTGCAGCGCAATATTCCTCCTTCTTTTGGTTCGCCTGAATTAGCTCCAATCACTACAGGATTGGGAGAAATTTTTCAATATACCCTCACCGCACAAAAAGGGTATGAATCTAAATACAGCCTTAGCGAATTACGAAGTATACAAGATTGGCTTGTACGCAAACAATTGCTTGGCGTAAAAGGTGTAGCGGACGTCAGTAGTTTTGGAGGCAAACTCAAACAATATCAAATAGAAGTGAATCCCGAGTATGTGCAAGCTTCTGGATTTTCGGTTTTTGATATTTTTGATGCGGTAGAAATGAATAATTCCAATACAGGAAGTGCCTATTTGGAAAAAAACAGCAGCACGTATTTTATTCGTACCGAGGGACTTCTAAAAACACCTGCAGATATTGAAAACACCCTAGTCGTTTCCAAAAAAACAGGTGCCAAAATATTATTAAAAAATTTGGCGGAAGTTAAAGAAGGCGCCGCTACAAGATATGGCGCATTAATAATGAACGGTAGCAATGAAGCGGCAGGCGGTATTGTGATGATGTTAAAAGGCGAAAACAGCAATGTCGTAATTTCAAACATTAAAGACAAACTTATAGAAG
>JBEIDU010000068.1:0-8136 GCA_040383345.1 Chitinophagales bacterium
ACAAATGATGGAAAGCATGACTGAAAAAAGCTTCCCCACACGTGCGGAAATCACCGATGTAGCTAATGCTGTAATAGATGGTGCCGATGCATTGATGCTGAGTGGCGAAACTTCTGTAGGCAGATATCCTGCAAAAGTTATTGAAACTATGTCAAAAATAATTTATGAAATAGAAAACAATTCAGATATATATAATAAACACGTTTATAAAATAGATAAAGAAAATCCAGATTATATATCAGATGCCTTATGTCATAGTGCTGTTTCCATTGCGGAAGAAATTGATGCAAAAGCTATATTAGGCATGACACGAAGTGGCTATACAGGATTTAGAGTGAGTAGTTTTAGGCCTAAATCGCATATATTCATATTTACAGATAACAAACCTCTTCTATATGCAATGAATTTAATTTGGGGGGTAAAAGGATTCTATTATGAAGGATTGGAAGGTACAGATAAAACTATTGAAGATGTAATTGATATTATCAAAAGTAAGGGCTTAGTTCAAAATGGTGATGTGGTAATTAACACAGCCAGTATGCCTTTTTATGAAAAATCAAAAACCAATACTATAAAAATTTCGGTAATCAAATAAAATATTGCAATATTCGTTGTTATATAACGTAATAAGATTCAATGAAAATTAGACTTTTATTTATTTTATTATTTATTTTCAAGATAGGCTATTCATATGAAATAAATAGAGAATCCTATTCTTTATTACTAAAAGTAAAAGCAACCTATTCCATTTTGGATATAAAGAAATTAAACCTCTCCCCTTTTGAAGTTGAATTAATTTCTAAGAATTTAAATATTTATAAAATATCAAAAGAAAAACCTTGGTCTGAAAAAGAAATTGGGCTTTTAAAACAAGACAAAGCAATTGAGATTGTTCAAAAAAATAGAAACTTAAAAATTGTTCCAAGAGCCACTACCCCTAATGATACTTTTTTTTCAAAACAAAAATATCATAATTACACAAACTTTCCAGGATTAACAGTTCCTTTTGGTATCAATACTATTAATGCTTGGGATTTCAATAAAAGTATTACCACAAAAAAAGGAGACACTATCGTAATTGCAGTCATTGATGAAAGCTTAGATTCAGCACACGAAGATTTAGACTATTTTATCAATAGAAATGAAATACCAAATGATAGTATAGATAATGATAATAATGGTGCTATAGATGATTATATGGGATGGAGTGCCGATAAAAACAATGCATTCTTCTGGGATGGTATTTATCATGGAACAAAAGTTGCTGGGGTATTAGGCGCCAAAGGCAATAACAATATAGGAATAACAGGTGTAGCATGGCATGTAAAGATATTACCTATAGCAGGTTTTTCTGGAATTGACAAGGTTATAAAAGCTTATGATTTTATAATTACTCAGAAAAAAAATTATAAAAACTCAAATGGAGCAAAAGGAGCCTATATTGTAGCTACCAATTTTTCTGGAAGTATTATTGGTTTTGAGAACGACGAACCATTATGGTGTAGTGTTTATGATAGTTTGGGCAAATATGGCATATTGAATATTGCTGCTACAGATAATGTTGTAAGAGATATTGCTATGGGTTCAGGAGATTTGCCAGCAAATTGCTCAAGTGACTATTTATTGACAGCTACAAACTTAGACAATCTAAATAGACTATCGACTGGATATAGTAAATGTCATATAGATATTGCAGCAAATGCAAGCAATGTATTTTCCACTACACATAACAATGCATATCTCGATGCCGGAAGTGGCTCCAGTTTCTCAGCACCTATGATTGCTGGTACAATTGCTTTGATGTATAGCAATCTATGTTTAAACATTCTAGACTCTATTGATAAAAACCCATTGGTCTATTTAAAAAAATTGAAAAATGAACTTTTAGTTAACGTAGACTCTATACTAGAATTAAATGATAAAATAGTAAGTTCGGGAAAGCTAAATGTATTCAAATCAATTAAAAATATAGCAAATTGCACTTTTTCTAGTCCTATAGCTTATTCATGTAAGAAAGATTCTAGCGCTTTAAATATTTTCAAGATTAAAAATAAAACATTTAGTTTTGTAGAAAATGAATACCTAACTATAAAGCAAGAAAATAACACTCATGTATCGATTATGCTATTTGACATATGGGGAAGACTGGTGATGCAAAGAGAGATGGATACATTAGAATCTAGATTTGACCTGAGAAATTTATCTAAAGGAACCTATATTTTAACTATTGAAAACAGCGAAGAAAGAATAAATAAAAAAATAGAAATATATTAATGTTAACTAAAAAATGGACTGTTAAACATGCCGATGAAATAAAATCTAAAAAATTACAAGAAGAACTCAATATAAAGCATCATAAAATATGTGAAATCCTTACTCAAAGAGGAATAGACACTTTGCATGATGCCGAACAGTTTTTTAATCCTGATTTAAAAGATTTACATGACCCTTTTCTCATGCAAGACATGGATAAGGCGGTAGAACGAATTGTAGAGGCAATTCAAAACAACGAAAAAATTTTAATCTACGGAGATTATGACGTAGATGGTACTACTTCGGTAGCACTCATGTGCCTTTTTTTGAGAAAAATCAATGTGTCTTTAGATTTTTATATACCGGATCGTTACGCTGAAGGCTATGGTATTTCTTCAAAAGGAATTGAATATGCTAGAGATAATAATTTCAAATTAATTATCTCATTAGATTGCGGTGTTACCGCTATTTCTCAAGTAAATTTAGCCAATGAATATGGCATTGATTTTATTATTTGCGACCACCATTTACCTTCTGACAATCTTCCCAATGCTTTAGCCATATTAGATGCAAAAAGAATAGATTGTAGGTATCCTTTTAAAGAATTGAGTGGCTGTGGTGTAGGCTTTAAGCTATGTCAAGCATTGAGCATAACTCTTGATTTACCCAGTGACTTTTATTTGGAATTACTCGATTTAGTAGCGGTATCAATTGCATCAGATATCGTACCCATCGTAGGCGAAAACAGAATTTTGGCATTTCATGGGCTAAAAAAACTAAATACAAATCCCTGTATTGGACTAAAATCTTTAATAGATTGGGCAGGATTGGGAAATAAAGAAATGAGTATTTCAGAGATCGTATTTTCTTTAGGCCCAAGAATCAATGCACCAGGAAGAATGACACATGCCAAAGCAAGTGTAGAAATTTTGATTTCAAACGATGTTCAAATAGGAAAAGATATGGCTTCTAAATTAAATGAAGTCAATATAGAAAGACGTTCAACTGATGAACTGATTACAGGAGAAGCTATTGATGCTATTGATAATCAACTCAATTTTGAAAATAAAAAAACGATTGTTCTTACCAATAAAGATTGGCATAAAGGGGTAATAGGCATTGTAGCTTCGCGATTAGTAGAAAAATATTATAGGCCTACTATTATTTTCGCAGAAAAAGATGATGTACTTACAGGTTCGGCGCGCTCAATAAAAGGTTTTAGTATTTATCAGGGCATAAAAGGTTGTGAGCATCTTGTCAATCAATTTGGTGGACATGATTTTGCGGCAGGTGTTTCAATCCCAAAAGAAAATTTTGAAAAATTTGTATCTGCATTTGAAGAAGAAGCTAATAAAACTATTACGGAGGATATGCTCCAGCCAGAGATTGAAATTGATACGAATCTGCAAATTGAGGATATCAGCCCCAAATTTTATGAGATTTTAAAACGAATTGGTCCTTTTGGACCGCTCAATATGCAACCTGTTTTTATGACTAAAAATCTTAAAGATGCAGGCGGTACAAAATTAGTAGGTAAAAACCATATTCGATTTCATCTAAAAGATGAAAAAGGATTTCAGATAAATGGTATTTGTTTTGGATTAGCAGATTTTTATGACATTGCAGACATTAAACGCAATAAAATTAACATTTGCTACACACTTCAAGAGAATATTTTCAATGGTAGAACAACCATAGATTTTATGATAAAAGATATAAAAATCATAGATTAGCTAAAAAAGGTTAATTTTGTAGCAATAAAGTAATAATAAAATTCGTTTAAAATTAATGATTTTAGATTTTATTTTTATATTTTTAAGATGTTGTAGATATGAATTGATTTGGGGATTGATGCGAAAAAGAATTTCTTTTTTTGTTTTAATAATCTTCTTTTCCATTGACACGCAAGCTCAAGACACTTTGACAATCTCATTAAATGGCACTATACCATTTAACTTCTCTCCTAATTCATATGAATTTGATATAGAATTCAATAAAAATAAGAGAATTAGGTTTGATGCTAAAAAAATGAGTAGTTATATTTTCAAAAAACCAGGTATTACCAAAATTTATCCTATTTCTATCCACAAACATGATAAAGATCATGATTGTTCTATAATACATCTCCCCGATTCAATTATAATATTAACGGATCATTTTAAAATGGAGTTTATAGATAGTTCGTTTAAAATCCTAAATCCCATTCTAAAAAATAAAGATACAAAAGGAAATTATATAGAAATTCAAATATTAGTAACCGATGCATATAAAGACATTCCAATTCTCTTAAAAAACAAAGAACTACTTAGCGCAGGTATTGGTTCTGATATACGTGGAGAATTAGACGCCAATTGTATTCCTCTTAAAAAAGGGATCAATATATTACGATATTATTTAAAAGGGATTTGCTCCATGAATTCATATATTCAATTTGATTTCATAGACAATACAGGTAAAGCTCATTCGATTTCATTACTTTCACCTATTAAAGATAATTAATGAATATACTTTACACACTTCTCTTTTTATTTTTAGTATTTACAACAAAGAGTGAAGGGCAATGTGTAATTACATGTAATCAAAACGTAGGGGTTTTTTCAAATAACGATCCTAGTACAATTGGATATGACAATATGACCTCTTCATTCCACTCTTCCATTGCATCAGAAGAATTAGGATTCAGAGTATGGGGCGAAAATATGTCAAACAGTGGCACAGCTCATGCTTTATCACCCATTTATATCAATAGCACAAATTATCCCGCGCTTACAGGAACCGTTTACTTTGCGGGAGTTGGCTCTGAATCAATTAGTGATGTTCAGTTAATAGTATTGACCTCTACGGGTTTATTTGCAAGTGGTGTTTTAGGAGCCGTTTTGAGTCCATCAATAAAGAACACTACTAGTTTTTCTAAAATAACAGTAAATGGAAAAACAGATGGTCTTCCATTTGGTATCACACCTGATAGTGTCAAAATGATGTTTGTTTCATTTCAAACCATAATAATTACAACTTGTGGGGGAAACGTATATGTTCTTTCTCAATATTCAAATGTACGAGGGGATATAGGCACTGCTAATCAATGGAATCAAGTAAAAATGACCAACGGACAACCCTTAACAGGTATCATAGCCGCGAGAGGAAATTCTAGCTTTGGATTTGCTTTAAAAAATGACAATACGTTATGGACATGGGGCGATCAATTAAGAATGGGGAATGGTTCAACTACTTTCAGTTCAAATTTTGCTATTCAAATGACACCTCCCTCAGGCGTTTCTAAAATCAAAATGATTCAAGGCACTTCTTTTGGAGGTGATCATAGTTATTATGTATTAGATACTAGTAATAAAGTTTATGCTTTGGGAGATAATGCTAGAGGACAATTAGCAGATAATTCTACATTTAACAGAAGTGTATGGGTAAATTGTTTGTATAGTTCAGGAGGCATAGTAAATAATGCTAAATGGATATCTTCCAATGAACACGACCCTATAAATCCTAATATAGGCATCATCAACACTAATTCTCAAATGCGTACTGCTGGAAATAATAGTAGATGGATGATTGGAAGAACTTCCAATGGCCTAACAAATAACTTAAATTTTCCAACAGGAATTAGTCCTACGGATACCATTATGTTTTGTGAAGTTGGTGGTCATACATCTGCTTTTATTAAGAAAAATACCACACGATATGGCTATGTAGGACATCATGTAAATGGATCCATTGGAAATAACAGTTCTCTCGACAATGAAATCACTTCAGTAAATTTCATTATTCCTCCCATTATTAGTATATGTGGCACTGTATGTGATACTCCCATCATTTCCAAAAAACCGTTTAATTGTAATGATAGTATTGCAACTTTTATTATTAAAGGACGAAGAAACAACATTATTCGTTTTAACATAAATGGAGTTAATGATAGTATTGTTATAGCAAATAATGATACGGCCATTATCTCAAGATTAAAACCGAGTGGAGATTTGGCATTAAATATCACTCAAATCAATAGTGTCTATTGTAATTTATCGTTAGCCATAAAAGATACTCTTAAATTAAATACAAAAAAAGATTCATTCTTATCTATTTGTAGAAACAAATCCATTATTTTCAATCAGCAAGTTATAAATAATTCTGGGGTTTATAGAGATACTCTTTTAAATATTTTTGGTTGTGATAGTTTTGTGAATTTATTCTTAACGATACTTGATACATCAAAAAAAGATAGTTTTTTGACTATTTGCCAACCTAATTCGATTATTTTCAACAATCAAACGATAGGTATTTCAGGTATTTACAAAGATACTTTCATCAATTCAAAAGGTTGCGATTCTTTTCTTACGCTAAATTTAACCGTAAATCAAAGAACATTTGGAATCATCAATCAATCCATTTGTCAAGGAAATAGCTTTTTATTTAACGGAATCAATAGAACAATTTCAGGAACCTATCTGGATACATTGATCAATTCAAAAGGTTGCGATTCTATTCTTACGCTCAATTTAAGTATAAATACAACAACATTTGGCTCAATCAATCAAACCATTTGTCAAGGAAATAGCTTTTTATTTAACGGAATCAATAGAACAATTTCAGGAACTTATCTGGATACGTTGATCAATTCAAAAGGTTGCGATTCTATTCTTACGCTCAACTTAACAGTAAATCCAAAAACGTTTGGTTCATTTAGTCAAACCATTTGTGAAGGCAGTTCTTTCTTATTCAATGGAATCAATCGCACCGTTTCAGGAGCATATCTTGATACTTTAGTTAATGCAAATGGATGTGATTCTATTCTTACTCTAAATTTAACCGTTAATCCCAAAACTTTTGGAACGATCAATCAATCTATTTGTCAGGGAAGCAGCTTTTTATTTAATGGATTGAATCGAACGACTTCAGGAGCATATCTTGATACTTTAGTTAATGCAAATGGATGTGATTCTATTCTTACACTAAATTTAACCGTTAATCCTAAAACTTTTGGAACAATCAATCAATCTATTTGTCAAGGAAGTAGCTTTTTGTTCAATGGAATGAATCGAACAATTTCAGGAACTTATCTAGATACATTAATCAATTCAAAAGGTTGTGATTCTATTCTTACTCTAAATTTATCAGTAAATACAAAAACATTTGGAACTACAAATCAAACTATTTGCCAAGGACAGTCATTTTTAGGGAGAACGACTTCAGGAACGTATGTTGACACCCTTTTAGGAGCAAACTCAAAAGGCTGTGATTCCATTAGAACTCTCGTTTTAACGGTGAATCCAAAAACATTTGGAACAATTAGTCAGACGATATGTCAAGGAAATACCTTTTTATTTAATGGAATGAATCGAACAATTTCAGGAACTTATTTAGATACTTTAATCAATTCGAAAGGATGTGATTCTATCCTAACGCTCAACTTAACAGTAAATCCAAAAACGTTTGGTTCATTTAGCCAAACGATTTGCGAAGGCAATTCTTTCTTATTCAATGGTATCAATCGCACCGTTTCAGGAGTTTATCTTGATACCTTAGTCAATGCTAAAGGTTGTGATTCTATTGTGACGCTTAATTTAACCGTAAATCCTAAGACTTTTGGAACGATCAATCAATCTATTTGTCAAGGAAATACCTTTTTATTTAATGGAATGAATCGAACGACTTCAGGAGCATATCTTGATACTTTAGTTAATGCAAATGGATGTGATTCTATTCTCACACTCAATTTAACCATTAATCCAAAAACATTTGGAACGATTAGCCAAACTATTTGCCAAGGAAATAGCTTTTTATTTAATGGGATCAATAGAATCGTATCTGGAATTTATTTAGATACCTTGGTAAACGCAAAAGGCTGTGATTCTATCCTGACGCTAAATTTAACGG
>JBEIDU010000069.1:0-6387 GCA_040383345.1 Chitinophagales bacterium
ATTTAATATAAAATATGAAAAGAATTTTACTTCTAATAATGTTAATTATTATAACTAATTTTATAAATGCTCAAACCATAGAAAGCATATCTTTTTCTGCTGTAGCGTCTAGCAATGATAATTTTCAGCCATTAGCTGGAGGTAGTTTTAGTGGTTATGTTTCAAATTCGTCTGGATCGCTAACTATTGCATCGGAGTATGGCAAAAATGATTACAAAGTAGCAAATGGTGTAGGTAACATTTCCCAACCTATAAATAATATTAAAATATATCCAAATCCAACGGATAACTTTATTCTGATAGAGGAATTTTCAATAAATACGAATAAAAAAAATACTGTTTTGATAACAGATAATAATGGTAGAAACGTATTTTATCAAGAAAATTATATTGATAAAACTCCAATTGATTTTAAATCTTTTCAAGCAGGGGTTTATTTTATAACACTGAGCATTGATAACGAAACAATTACATCAAGAAAAATTATTAAATCTAAATAGTATAAGCATGAAAAAGCAAATAATATTATTATTTCTTATAAGTGGATTCATTTCAATGATTTCACAAACAAAAGTACCACAATTAGTTAGCTTTTCGGCTGTAGTGCGAAATGCAAACAATACTCCCTTGGCAAATACTTCTGTAAGTTTGCGATTAACATTTCGAAAATTAGGTCAAACAGGCCCAGTTGTATACTGTGCACTTCATCAGCAAACTACCAATGCAAATGGATATATTACCTTACAACTTAATCGTCAGGTTTTGGGAACTACTTGTAATGGCGCGCCTTTTACTACATTTGATAATATTCCTTGGGAAGAAGGCGGATTTTGGATGGATGTAGAATATCAAACCACACCTACCACTCCTTTTGTAAGTTTAGGGCAATTGGAATTGGCAAGTACGTTTTACTCTTTTGTATCCAGATATGCAGAAAATGTAAAAAATGTGTCTTTAGGTAGTGCCAAAAATAATGATGTATTGACTTTTGATAGTACAACGGGTTCTTGGAGTGGAAAAACGATTTCAAGTATGGCAGGTACACCAGGACCAGCCGGTGCAACTGGTGCAACTGGACCTCAAGGCCCAGCCGGTGCTACTGGTCCACAAGGACTTCAAGGTCTTCAAGGACCAGCAGGACTAAATGGCACCAATGGCGTAAGTGTAACAAATGCAAATGTAGTAAATGATAGCTTAAAACTCACGATGAGTAATAGTGTTATCATTAATGCGGGATATGTAAAAGGTCCTAAAGGAGATACTGGAGTTAAAGGTATCTCAATTACAAATACACAAATCGTAAATGATAGTTTGAACGTTACATTAAGTAATGGAGATATTTATAATGTAGGAAAGGTTAAAGGTAATGGATTTAGTAATGGGTCTCAAGTGAATCAGATAAAGTTTTGGAATGGAAATTCCTGGGTAGATTTAAATCCTGGAATGAATGGTCAAGTCCTAGGTATTTGTAACGATTCTCTTACTTGGATAACAATCAATGGTCTTTGTTCTGGAACTATAAATTCTTTAAATTGTAATAATGTTATAAATTCTGGATCTTTAACCGAAAACAATAGTGCCAATAATGTTACCTTTATCATACCTTATACAGGAGGGAATGGAGGAACATATAATTCTCAAAATATTAGTTCAACTGGAGTTTTAGGATTAACAGCAAACCTATCGGCAGGTTCTTTTCAGAATGGTAATGGAAACTTAACTTTTAATATATCAGGAACACCTTTAAGTTCTGGAGTTGCTAATTTTAATATTAATATAGGAGGCAAAAATTGTACTGTCTCTAGAACAGTTTTATCTCAAAATTCAAATTCGTTTTATGCTTACATATTTCCCGAACCTCTAGATTCAGCTTCATTAGTAAATTTATCCCAATATATGTATAACAATGGGGCTGTTTCATTTTTAGGCTTTGGAGCTAGTGGAACTCCTGGAGGAGTCAACTATTCTCAAGATTTAGCATTATACTCTATGTATCCAGGATGGAATGGCAATATGGGAAATTTTATAACTAATGTTTCTCAATTGTCTGGAAAAATTCGACAAATTTCAAATTCGGGATCAGATACATTTGGTTGTCCTCAAATTCAATATACTTTTGGAAGTATCCCGATATATACTAATTTAGTAAATTCTTTAGTACAATATAACTATACAATTTGGGTACCGTTAAATGGAGTTGGAGGAACAATGAATAATATGACTGTTAATATTGGCTTTGGGACACAATGTACAAGTTCCATCGCAAATAATTTAATTCCAGATTCAGGGCTAGCAAGTCAGAATATTACAGTTCCATCCGGTGCGGCAATCCCTCCAGGTAATTATCGAGTATTGTGGTTAAGTCACCCCGGAACTCTGCCAAGTGCAGGTTCATCATTAAATTCAACATTATGGTTTAAAGGAATTTCTAAATACTAAATTGCCTAAAAATCAATTTTTAAAAAAAATAAAATCATAAAATCAAATCATCAACATATTGATTAAAATCGGGTGCATTAAACAAAGCGCTTCCACATACCAATATATCGGCTCCAGCTTCAATCAATTCTTTTGAATTGGCAGTACTCACTCCGCCATCTACTTGAATTTTGCATTTTGGATTCATTTTCTCTATCAATTTTTTAGCCTCTTTTACTTTCTCAAAAGTAGCTGTAATAAAGGATTGTCCTCCAAATCCTGGCTGAACGCTCATTATAAGCAATACATCTACCCAAATGAGATATTCTTCTATTAGATAAATATCAGTATTGGGATTGACTACAAGGCCACACGAAATACCCAAATCTTGTATTGTTTTGAGGTCGCGAACCAAATTTTGATTATTTTCATAATGAATTGAAATATGGTTTGCGCCTTTTTTAGCAAATGTCTCTAAATACAAACTTGGATTTTCTATCATCAAATGAACATCTATAACTTTATCCGTCATTTTTTTTACGGCTTCCAAAATTGGGAATCCAAATGAAATATTTGGGACATTGATTCCGTCCATTACATCAAAATGAATCCATTCTGCTGAAGAATTGTTTATTTTTTCAAATTCTCTTTCCAGATTTCTAAAATCCGCTCCTAAAATGGAGGGTGCTATTGTAATTTGAGACATATATTAGATTGTTGTATTTGTAAATTGTTCAATATTTTCTATAATATAGTTAAAATCTGCTTCTGTGTCTACTGATTTAGATTCAAATTCAGTGGTGTTTAAGTATATTTCATATCCATTTTCAAGCCAGCGCAATTGCTCCAATTTTTCTAGATTTTCTAATGTGCTTTCAGGCAATTTTACCAACGCTATTAATATTTCAGGCTTGAAGGCATACATTCCTATATGTTTATAAAAAATTTGCTTTTCGATGCCTTCTGCTACAGATATTTCTCTTAAAAATGGAATGGCTGAACGGCTAAAATAGAGTGCTTTTTTATCTTTTGAAAAAACGACTTTAATAATGCTATCTGTTTCTACATCTTCTTTTTTATAGATTTTTTTTATTAAGGTTCCAATCTCTGCTTTTGGATTTTTCTCAAAAATAGCTTTTATTTCTTCAAAACTTTGAGGATGAATAAAAGGTTCATCTCCTTGAACATTTACGACTAAATCATAGTTTATGGTTTGCGAAGAAAGTACCTCGGCACATCGTTCTGTACCATTTTGATGAGAGGATGAGGTCATTTGATAGTCCATATTATGCAAAAGGCACTCCTGCTCTATCCTAGCGTCATCGGTGGCAATAATTACTTTTTCAAAAACATTACTTTTTTTGCATTGAAGATATACCCTGCGTATCATCGAAATTCCTGCAATATCTAGCAGTGGCTTTCCCGGCAATCGTGTAGATTGGTATCTAGCGGGAATTACAGCAAGTACTTTCATCAATGATTTAATTTTTTGTAAAAATAAAAGAAATTCTACAAACTCATTATCTTTTCAATATCAAGGATATGTTCATTTAGGTCAAATTTCTTTACTTCATTGAGATGTAATGTGTTTTTGGCCGATTCTAATGCTTCAATATCATTTTTACAACTCGTATTGAAGTAATATCCCGCTTCTATCATCGCATTTCTTGGTAATAAGCCTATTAATTCAGACCCAGAGACTTCAATATTGTATGCTTTAGCTAAATTTTGGCAAGATTCATAAACCAAATGCAAAGGACTAGATTTAATATCTGTAATATTCATCGAAATTTGGATTTTATCAAATTCATCAATATACCATCCAATCGCTCGCAAACCTTTATGAAGACCAGCAATTCGGGTTTTATTTCCCGCTGCATCTTTTACTAAATATCCCGTTTCTCTTAATTTACCTGCAATTTCCTTTGCAAATTCTAGGGTTCCTCCTTGTATATTCACATTGAATGCTATCAATAAATCCCTAACCCCAACGGCACTTGCGCCTGTTTTTGGATTCCAAGACGCTCCAAAATCGGGTTTCCAAGCATCTGTTTTCATTTTTTCTTTAAATCCTTGATATTCTCCTCTTCGGATATTGGCTAAGTATTTTCTATTCGCTGATTTTGCTGATTTTTCATATAAATAAATTGGGACTTTTAAATTTTGAGCCACTTTTGCTGCAAATACATCCACTTTTTCAATCAATTCGGCTTCATACGAAGTATCCAAAGCCACAAAAGGACAAACGTCCACAGCGCCCATTCGCGGATGTGTACCTTTATGCACACTCATATCTATTTCATTTACAGCTATTTCATACGCATTGTACATAGCTAGTAACACCGCATCCATTTCACCAATAAATGTCATAACGGTTCTATTCGTAGCTTTTCCTATATCAATATTTAAGAGCGAAATACCTTTCGTTTCAGAAATAGCATTTGCTATTTTTTGTATAGTAATCAAATTGTTACCTTCGCTAAAATTAGGAATACACTCTACTATTTTCTTCATTTATAGATAATAATAACTTTGTGAAATGAAAATCAATGAACTACAAAAATAATACTTCTACCCATAATTTAGATTAGAATTATCTTTGTAGGCAAATAAATTGAGGAATTTTATGACCAAAATGATACGAATAGATATTGAAAAGCCCGATGAACGTGGCCTCAATTCCACAATGGAAGTTTTGAAAAATGATGGAATTATCATATTCCCTACGGATAGTGTATATACCATGGGCTGTGATATTAGAAACAAAAAAGCATACGAACGCCTTTGTAGGCTCAAAGATGTAAAGCCCGAAAAAGCTCAATTTTCTATTATTTGTGCGGATTTTAGCCATCTGAGCGAATTTGCCAAGCAATTGAGCAATAGCGAATTTAAAACCTTAAAATCACATTTGCCAGGACCTTATACCTTTATATTACCAGCCAGCAAAGAGGCTTCTCGCTTCTTTCATTATTCAAAAAAAACGATTGGATTTAGAATTCCCAACACAAATTTGGTGCATCAATTGATAAAAAAATATGAGTCTCCCATTTTTTCGGCGAGTATTCAAATAGATAAAGACAGTCCGTATGCAACTACGGCCGATGAGATTTTTGATTTATATGATGGGCAAGTGGATTTGATTTTGGATGGTGGTATTTGTGGTGAAATCCCAACGACTATCGTAGATTTAACTTCGGGAGCGCCCGAAATAGTAAGACAAGGCGCAGGGGAATTTTAATAGTATGCGAATTCAAGATTGTTATAAAATTTTGGGCATAGAAGAGACTTTTGATAAAAAAGTGATAAAAAGTGCGTACCGAAAACGTGTTTTGAAACTTCATCCCGATAAGAATAACAAATCGACTACTCATGAATTCATCGAATTAAAAAAGGCCTATAATTATTTGATGCGAGTATTAGCAAATGATTTCACCGATGAAATACTTTTAAAAAATAGATATAGCAAGATTTATAATGCGGATAAAATCTATAAAGAAAAGATAAAAAGAAATTATAAAAAAGTATCTAAATCAAAGGTTTCTTCCGTAAATAATTCCAAAAACACCCCATTTTTCTTTATAGTCTCAATTATCACCTTAATTTTATTTTTAATCCTTTTTTTGTATGTACGTAAAAATTATTATCTTGATTTTTATACTTAGTTTTCTAACCTCTTGTAAGTTTACTTCACCTGAATTTAGGCGTTTAGAAACATGGAAAGTCAATTCGGTTTCACCTTCTGAAGTATCGCTATCTAATCAAGTTGTGTTTTACAATCCTAATAAATTTGGGGGAATTCGATTACAAGATTTGAATTTAGAAGTTTATGCAAACGAAAAGAAAATAGGCATAGTTAAAAATCCTGAAAATATAAAGACACAAATATCGGGAATGAGTGAATTTTTGGTACCAATTACTGTTACTTTAAAAACATTGGATATTTTAGGTGGTATTGAAAGTATTATTGGG
>JBEIDU010000070.1:0-6085 GCA_040383345.1 Chitinophagales bacterium
AATGAGGTCGAGAGCGGATTCGAACCGCTGTACAAGGTTTTGCAGACCTCTGCCTAACCGCTCGGCCACCCGACCTTTTATGTTTTATGAGCGCTTCTCATTTTTTGAGAGTGCAAATATAAAACTAATTTACTAATGTGATATTTTTTTTTAATTTTGCATCATATTTTTTATCAAATTTAACAATAATGCACAATATATATTCCGATAGAAAACGAATGATTCAAATTTTATTGATTTTGAGTACGTCGGTGTTTATTATGCGATTATTTTATCTTCAGATTATAGATACCAAAAATAGAGAACGAAGTAATAATAATGCTATTAAAGAAATTATTATTTATCCTTCTCGTGGGCAAATTTTTGATAGAAATAAAAAATTGATAGTACATAATGAGAATTTATTCGATATTATGGTTACACCTAGTGAAGTCCCTAAGGATATTGATTCAGTAAAATTAAGTGAATTTTTGGATATAGAGTTGCCATTTTATTCGGAGCAAATGCGTCGATGTAAATTGAAATCTCCATATCGTGAAACACCTTTTGTAAAACAGGTTTCGGTAGAAAATTATAATTTATTTCTTGAACATATTCATAAGTTCAAGGGTTTTTATGGTCAAAGTCGATCGATAAGAAGTTATCCTTATAAATCAGGTGCTTTAGTCCTAGGAGATATTGGGGAAATTGATAGCTCACAAATTAAGGCCAATCTGGATTATACTTATTTAAGTGGCGATTACATAGGTAAGAATGGAATTGAACTGAGTTATGAAAAATATTTGCGAGGTATTAGAGGTGTTAGAACAGTAATAGTAGATGCTTTTAATCGAATAAAAGGTAGTTATTCCAATGGTGAATTTGATTCGAAATCAGTAGCTGGAGACGATTTGATATCAAGTTTGGATATAGATTTACAAGTATTAGGTGAAACCTTGTTAACACAAAAATCGGGAAGTATTGTAGCTATTGAACCTAGTACGGGCGAAATTTTAGCCTTGGTAAGCAGTCCTGCCTATGACCCTAATTTATTAACAGGAAAAATTCGAGGAAAAAATTATTCAAAATTATTGACCAATAAATATAAGCCTTTATACAATCGTGCTATACAAGGGTTATATCCTCCAGGTTCTACATTTAAGGCAGTAATTGCATTGGTAGCGTTGCAAATGAATGCTATAGATGTAAATTTTGGTTATAATTGTCCTGGATTTTACCCTATAGGAGCTAAAAGGCTCAAATGTTCACACAGACATGCTCCTTGTAAGAATATTATGGAAGGATTAATGCATTCCTGCAATCCGTATTTTTGTCAAACATTTAGAAATTCAATTGAAGTTCCTAATTCTAGAGCCTTCTTCAGTGATTATTCTAAGTGGTATAAAAATTTAGTGCGTTTTGGCGTGAATCAAAAGCTAGGATTGGATATTAAAAATGAAAAGAAAGGCTACTTACCCGATACGGGATATTATAATAGATTGTATCGAAGATCTTGGAGAGCCGCTACAGTAATTTCGCTTGGAATAGGACAAGGAGAAGTTCTAATGACTCCACTTCAAATAGCGAATTCATATTGTGCTATCGCAAATAGAGGGTATTATTATACGCCACATTTGGTGAAAAATATCATACATGAAGGAAAGCGATATAAAAATCCAAGCCTGAAAAAAATAATGGTACCAATAGCTCGATCAAAATATGAAGCAGTAATTGATGGTCTAGAACGAGTAGTGATATCTGGAACAGCTCGTGCTTCCAAGATTGAAGGTATTTCATTATGTGGAAAAACCGGAACTGCCCAGAATCCACATGGGGAAGATCACTCTATATTTGTAGGATTTGCTCCTCGATTCAATCCCAAAATTGTAGTGGCATGTATTGTAGAAAATGCAGGAAGTGGGGGTGGAACAGCAGGCCCAGTAGTTAGTTTATTAATAGAAAAATATCTCAAAGATTCCTTGTCTCAAAATCGAATGGCTCTTGTAAATAATATTAAAAGTAGACAAATTATAAATTTTAAATTGAATGAAGACGACAGCATCCCTAAGCACTAAGCTTGACTGGCAATTGATTATAGCCTATGTACTGCTCATGTTTATAGGTTGGATTTCTATCTATTCGGCAGGATATAATTCTGAAGGACCCAATATATTTAATATAAATTATACATACGGAAAGCAGTTTATATGGATTGTATTGAGCTTAGTTATAGGCTTTTTTATCTTAAATATTAATTCAAAGGTATTCAGCATATTTGCAAATGTATACTATTTTTTGACCTTGGGATTACTTGTGTTGGTTTTTTTCTTGGCAAAAGAAGTTAATGGAGCTAAAGCATGGATTGATTTAGGTTTTTTTAGATTGCAGCCTTCCGAATTTGCTAAGTTTACAACAGCATTGGCACTTGCTTCTTATATTAGCAACTTGGATTTTAATATTCAAAAAAAATCAAATTTTATTATTTCGGTTTTAATTTTTATTGTGCCTTTTATATTGGTTTTGGCGCAGCATGATATGGGATCAGCGTTGGTGTTTTTGTCTTTTTTCTTATTATTAAATCGATTTGGAATGCCAAGCTGGATATTGTATATCGGTTTTTATGTTATTATTATTTCAGTTTTATCTTTATTGTTTCCTATATATTGGATCATAGGATTTTTGGTACTAATAGCATCTATAATTTTGTATTTAATTAGAAGGCGAAAAGAATTTGTTCAATTCATGATTTTGGCTGGAATTGTTATATTAGTTTCTGGTATTTATTGTTTTTCTATAGACTTAGTAATTAAAAAATTGGATAAACATCAACAAGATAGAATTTATGTTATGTTGGGCAAAAGTGAAGATGCCAATGGTAAGAAACTCAATAATTATCAGGTTATTCAGAGTGAAATTGCCGTAGGAGCGGGACAATTTTTTGGAAAAGGTTTTTTGAAAGGAACCCAATCTAAAGGAAATTTCTTGCCCGCCAAAGAAACAGATACAATATTTTGTACTTTAGCTGAAGAATGGGGATTTTTAGGGTCATTATTCACACTAGGATTATTAGTTTTTATAATGATACGGATTATGTATTTGGCTGAAAAACAAAAGTCTAAATTTGCAAAAGTATATGGATATTCAGTTGTTTGTATTTTTATGATACATTATATCATCAATATTGGAATGACATTAGGGGTTTTGCCTGTTATTGGGATACCACTTCCTGCATTGAGTTATGGAGGTTCGTCGCTTATTTCATTTACAATATTAGTTTTTGTATTCGTGAAAATGGATAGTGAGAAATGGATTTACGCTTAAAAATTGTACAAATTTAAACTATGTATAAGCTGATATAGTCTTATTGTAGAATTTTAAATTTATACATGATGAAAAAAACAACAATTAATTTGATCCTAATAATAGTATTTTCGGCTTTAACAATAATTGTATATAGCCAAGGATATGTTCATAATAATAATTTTGACGTTGAGAATATAAATCCTTATTATGAATCTAATTATACCCCTGTATCTAATTATCCCAATTATGAAGGGTATGATCCATTAAAAGCCCAAACATTATTAATAATAAATGCTCGCCCCATTATTGTAAATCCATATTCAGCATATACATGTTTGCCAGTATTTCCATATTATAGACCTATATTCGTGAATCCATATCCAGTGTATCCTAATGCAAGACGAGGTCATATAGTTCGCCAAATTAGACGTGGTCAATATTATAGTAGAGGATGTCGATAATCAATAAAATTGCCCCCGATCAAATTCTGGGGCATTTTTAGTTTAATTGTATTACTTAAGAATTTAGAAGAGTATAGTATTAATAATTTAACTTAATACTTGGAAAAATTAAACCTATAAATTTATTCTTTCCCATTGTAGTAATCTTTTGGTGTTACATTAAATTCTTTTTTGAAGCTAGACGTAAAGTACGTTGTACTTGCAAATCCTACTTTGTAAGCTATCTCCGAAACAGAAGCTACTTTATTTTTTAGTAATTCCTTTGCTTTTTCAAGCCTAATTTTTTGAATAAAATTATTGGGTGTCATATTATTTATACCTTTAAATCGTCTTATTAATGTAAAACGACTCATGTTTAAATGATTAGATAAGTCCACCACCGATAAGTTTTCATTTTCAATATGTTCTAATACAAACTCTGTTGCCGATTGAATTAGCATCATATCCTGTGATACGAGCTCTTCTTCACTAAATTGAAGTGAATTTTTAGAGTATTTATCAATCATTTTTTTGCGTTGTTGAATAAGTGAATATACTGTTTTTTTGATTTCCATCAAGCTAAAAGGCTTAGCAATATATGCGTCAGCACCACTTTCAAGACCTTCGATTTTATCATGTATTTGCGATTTTGCCGACAATAAAATGATAGGAATATGACTATATCTTTCATCGTTTTTAAGTTGCGAACAAAGCTCAATGCCATTCATAATTGGCATCATTACATCGCTGATGATTAAATCGGGATATATTTTTTTTATTTGTGTCAAGGCTTCTTTTCCGTTGGTAGCGAAATGTATTTTATATGTTTCTTTGAAAATATCTTTTAATAATTTTAATACCTCAAAATTATCCTCCACAATCAAAAGATTCATTTTCTTAAAACCTGATTCAGCCTCTTCTTCTTTTTCTTTAATTTTTAATGCCTTATCAAAACGTTCGATAGGCAATTTAACTTCAAAAGTAGTTCCCGATTTTTTATTGCTGTCCAATGTGATTTCTCCTCCCAATAAATCTACCAATTCTTTTACAAAACTCAGTCCTAACCCACTACCTGTTACATTTTCCGAAGTAGAAATTCGATAAAATTTTGTAAATATATCATTGTGATATTTTTTTGGAATTCCTATACCATTATCATTTACTTTTATTTTTAGTTTTTCTTCATATACACTTATTTCTAAAAATATTGATCCAAATTCTTGAGTATATTTTAGTGAATTGGAAAGTAAGTTTTTGATAATTTTTTCAACTTTATCTTCATCAAAAAATAATTGATTATCTTTTTTTGGAATTTTATAGATAAAATTTATTTTTTTAAGTTTCATCTCCTTTTCAAAATCTCTAATTATGTGCCATAGAACGGGTAATAAACCTCCAGCTTTTTTATTAATAGGCATTTTGCCTTCTTGAAGTTGATTGATACCCAGCAATTGGCTCAGAAGTTTTTGCATATTTCCCATTTGGCTTTCTATTAAATCTATTTTTTGTTTAATAGATTCATCCTCTGTTTCCATCCGAATCAATTCTAAAGGTGTTTTTATCAAGGTTAAAGGAGTCCTAAATTCATGCGTCAAATAGGTGAAAAGATTGTTTTTATAATCGGCCACTTCTCTTTCCTTATTATATTCAATCTCTTTTTTCTCCATTTCAAAATTTACTTGGACTTCATTTACCTTTGCTTGAATATTTAGGTTGAAGTAGGTTTCATTGAGAATAATGAGCTCCTTCATCGTGTCATAACTTTCATCTATTTGCTTATTTTTTTCAAAGGCTAGATAGAGAATTGAATAGATTTTTTTTAATTCAAAATTAAGTTTAGTGATTTTGGCCATGTCTCTAGCTTTAACTAGATTTTCAATAGCTCCTTTGAAGTTATTCATTTCATATAGAGTTGCACCTAATTCACCGTATGATTGAATTAATCCTCGTTTATATGGAAATGACTCACAAATATCTATTGAAATTTTAAAGTACTTAATTGCCTCATCATATTTCTTATATTTGCTCAATATAGATCCATATGTAGTATAGGCACTCGCTTTTCCTCTTAGATTGTTAGATTTTTCCCAAAATTCAATAGAACGCTTAGCATATTTGTAAGCGAGCATTAGTCGGTTTTCTTCCGTATAAATTTCAGCAACTCCTTGAAACATTGCACCACATCGTTCAAAATTTTTCTCTGTCATTACAGTGTCATAATCTTGTTTGTATAATGCTAATGCTTTTTCATAGAAATTTAATATGATATAAATCCTAGCTAAATTATGTTTTACTAGATAGTAAAAATCGGTGCGTTTTTCATTTTGGATTAATTCAAAAGATTTATGATAATTTTCAAGATA
>JBEIDU010000071.1:0-6014 GCA_040383345.1 Chitinophagales bacterium
GACACCATTTTGGAAATAAATTTAGTTTAGGGACTAGATATGAATGGGGATTGAATTCAATGTTTAAAAATTCAGACAGAAAAGTATCTACTATCTCATTTAATATGTTTCTTCCTTTGAGGGGAAAAAGAAATCAAAGTAAGGGAAATTAAACTTCCTGCAAATTGACACGAAGTTTAACCCTTTAATTTCCTGATAGATAGATACTCAATTATCGCATTATAGTTGCAGCTTCTGTCAAGAGGGGGAGCAAAAAGCAAAAAGCCTTTACAGCAATGTAAGGGCTTTTTTTATGTCAAGTAACTTTGCAAATATAATAATTCAAACTTATTTCTTGGCAGTGATTTGGCACTAATTGGTTTTTATACTTTTAATTTTTTAGAGATTTTATAATTAACCTCGATTGGTACAAAGAAATAAGAAATCATAAAATATGACATAAAGGTTATTTTAAAAATTAACTTCCCACAAGGTTTCAAAAGTTGCTCTATAAAATTTCTAAATTATTTTAATAACATTTTGTGTTTGTACATTTTATTATCACTTGGGTTTAATAGTTTCACATTCCATTTTTTAAACTATATTTGATTTAAAATAATTATAAAAATGAAAAAATCAACTCTGCTTTTTTTCCTGTTAATTCCATTTTTAGGGTTTACACAAAAGTCTGATTATACGGTATCTTCATATTTGCTTGAAGGACCAAAAGCACCAAATACGCATTACATTGGTGAAGCGTGGTTAAATAACGTGCTTCAAGGTGATGCCGAATTGAATTTCAATATTACTAAAGCAACTTTTAGAAAAAACTCCACCCTCGATTGGCATAAACACGCTACACCGCAAGTACTTATAGTTGTGGATGGGGAAGGTTATTATCAAGAAAGAGGAAAAGAAGCCATCATTATAAAAAAAGGTGATGTTATTAGATGTAGTAAAGATACCGAACATTGGCATACAGCAAGTAAAGAAAACCTGATTACTTATTTAGCTTTATATGATGGTTCAAAACCGACTGTATGGACAGGGCAATTAACTCAAGAATATTATGACAGCGTTGCTAAGAAGTTGAGTGCTATAAAGAAATAAGTTCAACCCTTTAATTTCCTGATAGATAGATACTCAATTATCGCATTATAGTTGCAGCTTCTGTCAAGAGGGGGAGCAAAAAGCAAAAAGCCTTTACAGTAATGTAAGGGCTTTTTTATTGTCTATCATTCAGGCGGTCTAGTTATATCTTTTAATTATATTTACAAATGAAAAATTTAATCCTGTCGTTATTAACTCTCACAATTTCTACAAGCGGTTTTGCACAAATCCAAGACGAAATAAAAGTTGAAACCACCCAAACGGCTCTTTTTAATAAAATAGCCAATCTTGATAGTTCATTATTCGAAGCATATAATTCAAAGAATCTAGATTTGATGAAGACCTATTTTACGGAAGACCTTGAATGGTATCAAGATAATGGAGGTTTAATAGATTTCGAAAAAGTGTTTTCGAATTTTCAATCCATTTTCAGTAGAGATTATGATCTCAAAAGAAATCTTATTAAAGAGAGCTTAGAAGTACATCCAATAGAAGGTTATGGGGCAATAGAAATTGGAAGGCACGAATTCAAACATATAGAAAACGGCAAACTCGAAATCGGCACTTTCAAATTCTTAATGATTTGGAAGAATGATAATGGTAACTGGAAAATTTCAAGAGTAGTTAGTTATGACCATTAGTTCAATCTATTATTTTTATATAGTTAAATAATTAATTATCGTGTTAACGTTGCCAACTTCTGTCAATAAGGGGAGCAAAAACAGGAGCGCTATTTAAAAAAGATGTTACTTTTGTTGTCTAACCTTTTTTATGATGAAGCGAATTCTACTAACGACCGTATTTTTAAGTATATTTAATTTTCTTTCTTTAACCGCTACAGCACAAGTCAATACCAAGATGTACCGAATTGCCAAAATCAAAGTAGATGCCAATCAATTAGAGCGTTACCAAGTTGCTTTAAAAGAACAGATGAATGCAGCCATACAATTGGAACCCGGAGTGTTATCGTATACGGTGGCCGCTGATAAAAAAGACGCAAGCTCTATTACGATTTTTGAAGTGTATGCTAGTCTTGAAGCCTATCAATCGCATATTGCGACCCCTCATTTTAAAAAATACAAAGAAACGGTTAAGGACATGGTCTTGTCTTTGGAACTGATAGATACCGAATTAGTTGCTAGAGTACAAAAAGCGGATTATTAATCGCCACATTGTAAATTTTTCAACATGCCTTTACAGCGATGTAAAGGCTTTTTTATGTCTTATTTATTTTGATGTAAATAGTTGTTGTTTATTGATAATTGAGTTCTATTTTTACAAAACAATTTAAAGTGTCAAAATGAAAAAACCAGCTCTATTTTTTCTACAGTTTTTTATCCTCCTTTTCGGATTTGTGATACTCACTGCTTTGATTCGGCTTCCTCTTACAGAAGGAAGGGCGGTTAATTTAGACCTGGTGCAGATTTACACCGACCCATTTATCTTATATGTATATACCGCCTCAATTCCTTTCTTCGCTGCGCTTTTTTTGGCATTTCAATTACTCGGATATAGTAGAAAAAGCAGCCTGTTTTCTTTAGCTGCAGTTGAAGCAATAAAGCGTATACGATATTGTATAATTGTATTCAGTCTTTTTACTTTTCTTGCTGGGATATTTATACTTGTATTTCATGATAAAGAAGATGACCCAGCCGGATTTATTTCTATTTGTATTATCACTATTTTGTTATCAACTCTAGTCGCAATAACGGCATCTGTATTTGAAAAAAAAGTAAGGAAAGGAATAGATTTGAAATCTAAAATATCTATACATTAAAGGGTTTTAACAAATAGTGTTTTCCAGCTTCGTTCTCCATCCCAAATGTTTGATTTTGCTTTGGCCAATACAGTTATAGACTTGCCATCCTTGCTCAACTTCCAAATCTCAGTTACATTGGTAAATGCTTGTTGTTGAACATTGACCTTGTAAGGAGTTCCCGCCATAAAATATACAATGGATTTAACGGTCATCGTTTGTCCATCATGGGACAACTTTACAGAAAACATTTTTCTGTTACCTTGACTATGATTAATTTGACTTGTTTTCCCATTGAAGAGCCACTTCTCTAGATTTTTAGAAGATGCATTTGAATCTGGATTTTCTATGGTTAGAAAATCTGCCTGCTCTACAATTTTTATGCGTTTAGCAACCATCCGATCTCCCGCTTCATAGGAGCAAAAAATATTGCCGCCCATACTGATGGACTCATTGGCTTTCCACTGGCCAGAAAAGTTGGTGCGATGTGTTCCTTTTTTTGGCTGCGCTTTTACTGAAAAACTCAATATCCCAGTTACAAGAACTAGGAGACAGGCCAAAACGTATCTTTTAATTGTCATAAGTTATTTTATTTTTTTACGAAGTCAAAAATGGCTCCTATTAATACGCCAATTGCTAAACCCATTCCCGTGCCTGCACTAATGTTTCCTATATTGATTCCATAGGCTGCACCCAATACGACGCCAAAACAACTTCCAAGCGCAATTCCGATTCCGGTGTTTTTATTATTATTTTTCTCCATTCGGTTTAATTTAAATTCCTTTTTAAAGACACACTATTGTCTAATTGTCACTGGCTCTAAACGACCATTTCATATGGGTATCAAAGTCTTGTCGCAAAAGCAGGTTAAGTTGGCCGGTATGATGTTGCGTATGTCTAAGATTGTAGAGTATAATTTCTATAATTGGATAATCCATGTCATTAGAATCATTTCCCTCGTAAAATCGTCTATTTGCAGTTTTTTCAGTAATGGAATAAATCAAATTTTTACATTTTTCACGGCTATTTTTTAGGTAGTCAATTACTTCCTGTTTTGCATAAATTTTATCTGGGATCATGTCGCCAATGGCCTCTTTTGGAATTTCTTCGATTGGTTTTGAAGTACAAGGAAGTAGAGGTTTAAATTCACTAGGCGGTATAGTCAAATAGTAATCTAAAAAAAGGGTAGTGTGAAAAGCGATATAATAAAATCTTGTATTGGTTTCAAAATAATCATCAGGACAATTTTTGATGGTACTAATAAGCATATCAATGCTAGCTCCAAATTGATTCCAAACGATTTCTTTTAATGCATTATCCATACTATTTCAGGATGAGGTTTGAGTTTTAAGTTTCTCAAATATACATTAAGTTTAGCTTCTGTCCAATACCGCAAAAGGGTCTTCTTTTTGTGAGAATTACAACTTCCTTTACTATTATTGCCGCTTTAGTACTATTGTACAGTATATTTTTTTGATTAAATTTAAACGCTAAATTTTACGTATTTCATGAATAACTATTATAAACAACCCAAAATAGTAGTATGGATCGAATCCATTTTTTTGCTGTTAATCGGAATAGTATTAGGCATATTGATCATTGTAAAAGGGAACGACAACGCTATGTATTATTTGGGTTTCTTCCTCTATGTGCCAGTTAGTCAATTTCTTTTTACGCCTATTTACACATTGACCGGAGGTTATACCTATTATTCGCCGATGCTTCTTGGGTATATGGCTAATGACACACAAATCGATTTGCACAGCGGAACGAGTTTTGACCATCTCTTTGTCTTGAGAAAATACCCGTCGGGAACTCCTTTGAGAAACAGAATCTTATTGTATCATTTAGAAGGTTTGTTGCGGTTGATTCAGTTAATCGAAGAAAAACGTATTCCGGAATCGGTCAACATCGTGGGGACTTCCTATTTTTTTAACGATAGGACTTTACTTAAATTAGGGTTCCAAATAGAAAAAGCCTCTTTGTTCTATAGAATTAATCTCTTAATTAATGGGATAGATTTATTTTGGATGTATTCCCTTTCTCAAGGAAAGTTGGCCATTCCAACTTTATGGGACGCCAAAAAAGCCAGCATACAAGGAAATCAATTAGTGCAGAGCAAAACCAAATTACAAGCTTTGTACCAACACTTACAAGCCAAACAAACTAAGTTATAATTGGTCATTAGCCTACTATATTCGCCTTTTTATTTTTTAATTCCATAAAAAGAGTGGCTATAACAACGATTAGAATTGCAATAAAAATTATAAAAAACAAGACCAAATGTCCTTCGGTAATTACACGGTCAATTAAGGGGTAAGCAACCGATAAAATAAAAAGTAGGAGTCCGCTAATTTGCCATAAACGAGAGGCTTCGGGCAATTTTTCTTCATTATTATTTTTAAGAAATCCGGCAGTAGCAAAAATGAATTGGAATTTATTGGCGTCCCATAACAACAAGCAAACCGAAGCAAACAACATTAGCGAAGTGATCACCCAGGTTCCTGTAAATTGCATAGCAATGGTAATGCAGCAAATATTTGAAATAATGAAAAAATAGATCAAATTTCCTAAAGTTGAAAACCGTTGCGTCATCATCAATAAAGCGGTAATAAGCTGACTCCACCCCAGAAAATTCCAGTACATCCCAGATCGATAAAGCGCTTCAAAAAAGAACCCAATTGGATTGTCAATTCCAATGCTAGTAAATCGTTCTCCTAACAGTTTTTTCATTCCCGAAGGGATGAAGGCAAATGCCAAAAGGTATCTGGTAAGCCAAACTAGTAGTGCTAAAGGGTAATTGGTTCGAATAGAATAGTAAAAAGCAGCAATTGTCTTCATATAGTAGTGTAATCGATACGTACAAATATAAATATAATCCAAGTTGGTTTCAAATTTGTATTTCGGCTTCAAAAAGTCGTTCAGATGACGTAAAAATGTCTTTATATTTATGAATTATTAAAATCATATTTGCAAAATGAAATTTGGTGATAGATTTAAAGAGCAAAGAACCAGTTTAAATTATTCTCTGAAAGAACTGGCTGAACTTACAGGTTTAACGCTTAGAACAATTCAACGAATTGAGAGTAATGAAGTAAATCCAAGCTTGCATTCCATTAAAGTAATTGGAAAAGCATTGGAAACAGACTTCTCAAAAATTGCTCTACCA
>JBEIDU010000072.1:0-5949 GCA_040383345.1 Chitinophagales bacterium
AGGAAAAAAAATCGCTATTACCATCTGTGAAGATATATGGAATATTGGAAATGAAAATCCTATGTACGAGATTTCGCCTATGGATGAGTTGGTAAAACAAGCACCCGATTTTATGATAAATCTTTCGGCGTCGCCCTTTTCATTTTCGCATTCGGATGAACGCAAACAAATCGTGAAAGAAAATTGCCTTCGTTATCAAGTTCCCATTTTTTATTGCAATAGTGTAGGCGCACAAACGGAAATTATCGTTGATGGAGGTTAGCTGGTGTGTGATAAATTGGGTAATCCTATTGTAGAAATGAACTATTTTGAAGAGGATTTTGCGGTGGTAGATAGCCAAAGTTTAGGATTGGAAAAAGAAATACAGCCTTTCAAGGATAAAAACGAACGAATATATAAGGCCTTGGTTATGGGCATTCGCGATTATTTTGCCAAATCGGGATTCAAGAAAGCCGTTTTGGGTTTGTCGGGAGGTATCGATTCTGCGCTTACTTGTGTGTTAGCGGCCGATGCGCTGGGAAGCCAAAATGTATTGAGTGTCCTGATGCCTTCGGAATTTTCTACTTCGCATTCCGTGGACGATGCACTAAATCTATGCAAAAATCTCAACAGTCCGTATGAAATTTTAGAGATTAAAGATAATTTTGACTCTATTTTAGGGAATTTAAAGCCTATTTTTGGAGATAGACCTTTTGATGTGACAGAAGAAAATCTTCAAGCCCGAATTCGTGGAATGCTTCTTATGGCGGTGTCCAATAAATTTGGAAATATTCTCCTCAATACTTCTAATAAAAGTGAAATGGCAGTTGGCTATGGTACACTTTACGGCGATATGTGTGGCGGTATTGCCGTTCTAGGCGATGTGTACAAGACCGAAGTTTATGAGTTATCGCGTTATATCAATCGTTTGACCGAGATAATTCCTATCAATTCCATAGAAAAAGCTCCGAGTGCCGAATTGCGTCCAGGACAAAAAGATCAGGATAGTTTGCCGCCATACGAAATTCTCGATGCGGTTTTATACCAATATATTGAGAAGAAAAAAAGCCCTATGGATATTGTGGCTATGGGATTTGAAGAAGCCTTGGTGCGCCGTATTGTCAATATGGTCAATCGCAATGAATTCAAACGCTTTCAGGCAGCACCTATTCTTAGGGTTTCGTCCAAAGCCTTTGGGTACGGAAGACGCATTCCTATTGTAGCTAAATATTTATAAATTATTCAAAACTAAATTTTTATGAAAAGAATTTTCTTATTTTTTATTGCAATTATTTGTTTTTATAATTCACAAGCCCAATTATTGTCGGGCAAAAAAGAATATACCCGAAAAGACTCGCTAAGAGGAACTTTATTTGAAGAACGCAGTTGTTTTGATGCTCGAAAATATACGCTTACGCTCAATGTAGATATTGCCAAAAAACATCTTTCGGGCTCGGTTTTGATGAAATTGAAAGCGGTGTCTGATTTTAAAAAAATTCAATTGGATTTGTATAAAGAAATGGGTGTAGAAAAAGTTATATGGGGCAATGTGCAATTGATGCACGAACGTTTTGATAATCATTTTTATGTATTATTTCCTACGAAAATTGAAAAAGGAAAAGAAATCGAAATTGAAGTTTTTTATTCGGGAATACCTGTAGCGGCCAAAAATGCCCCTTGGGATGGCGGTTTTGTATGGACAAAGGATAAAAAAGATTTTGATTGGGTAGGCGTAGCTTGCGAAGGCGATGGCGCTAGTCTTTGGTGGCCTTGCAAAGACCATTGGAGCGATGAACCCGAAGAAGGTGCCATTATGAATTTTTCTGTACCAAAAGGATATACAGCCGTTTCAAATGGTATTTTGACAAAAACAGATACTTCTCTAGTTGATAAATCTACGTTTCAATGGAGTGTGAAAAGCCCCATAAATATTTATAATATCAATTTAAGCGTAGGAAAATACGTTAGATTCAATGAATTGTATCCTTCTAAAGAAACTCAATTGCCTTTGTTGCTAGATTATTGGGTATTGGATTATAATTTGGAAAAAGCTAAAAAACAATTTTCGGTAGTTCCCGAAATGATGGCTTGTTTTGAATCAAAATTTGGTAGGTATCCGTTCTACGAAGATGGTTATAAATTGGTAGAAACGCCTTATTTGGGTATGGAGCATCAAAGTGCTATCGCGTATGGAAATAAATATCAAAAAGGGTATTTTGGCAATACGAAATTTACAGGAGGTTATGATTTTGATTACATCATCATTCATGAATCGGGACATGAGTGGTTTGGAAATAATATTACTGCCGCAGACCCTGCTGATATGTGGATTCATGAGGCATTTACAACCTATTCGGAGAGTGTATATGTAGAATGCTTGTATGGCAAAGATAAAGCGGTGCAATATATCAATAACAATCGAGCGCGAATCCAAAATAAAGAAGCGATTCAAGGAGACTATGGCGTAGCCAAAGAGGGCGATGGAGAAATGTATCAAAAAGGTTCGCTTTTTATCAATACATTGCGCCATGTGATTGACAATGAAGCTATTTGGGGAACGATTTTAAAAGATATGAATGAAGCTTTTCGTCACAAAACGGTTCATTATAGAGATGTTGTAGCCTTTTTTAGCAAAAAAGCAGGGACAAATTTAGAGCCTTTGTTCCATCAATATGTTCAAAAAGCACCTATTCCTGAATTGAAAATTCAAGAAAAAAAGTCAAAAAATGGCAAAGTCTTATTGATCCTTTCTTGGGATAAGACCGATAAGAAATTTGAAATGCCAATCTATATTTTAGACGGCGACAAACAACAAAAATTTGTGGTAAAGACTAATAAGAAATCACAGATTGAAGTGTCTGAAAATTATAAGGTAAATCAAGATTTTGGCTTTTTTAGTATAAAAAAGTAAATTAACCCTCAATTTTAATACTTTATAGCTTAATTTTGTGGCGTATACAACTTTAGGTTTTATTTATGCGCAGTTTTTCGAACGATTTTTACCTTAATGAAGATTTAATCTTCGGTCATATTGGACATTTTTTAGTGCTTTTAGCGCTTACGAGTTCTTTCTTTTCATTTGTGACTGGAATGATGAATTACTTTAATAATACTAAATATAATGAGCTAAAAAAAACAGCTCAACAGCTTTTTTATGTTCATGCATTTTCTGTATTTGGCATATTATTATTATTGATATACATGTTTAAGACCCAGCAATATGAGTATCATTATATCTGGCGTCATAGCAGCACCGAATTGCCTTGGTATTATATCCTTTCCGCTATGTGGGAAGGACAAGAAGGTAGCTTTTTGTTGTGGATGTTTTGGCATGCCGTTTTAGGTTTGTTTTTGATGCGAAAAATAAGTGAATTGAGGATAGGTGCATTAGCTATTTTGGCTTTGATACAAACTATGCTTTGCAGTATGATTTTGGGGATAGAAGTTGGCGACTATGCTATAGGTTCGAGTCCTTTTATTTTGCTCCGCAATGAATTGAGTATTCCTATTTTGGAACGTGCCAATTATCTTGAATTTATTAAAGATGGTAATGGACTGAATATTTTACTCCAAAATTATTGGATGGTAATTCATCCACCGGTTTTATTTCTTGGCTTTGCCAGTGTTTCGATTCCTTTTGCCTATGCATTTGCATCATTGATGAAGCGCGATTTTGAATCGTGGACAAAAGAAGTAAGTCCGTGGGCTTTATTCTCAGTAGCTATGTTGGGTTGTGGAATACTTATGGGTGGAAAATGGGCGTATGAAGCCTTGAGTTTTGGAGGATTTTGGGCTTGGGATCCTGTAGAAAATGCCAGTTTTGTTCCTTGGTTATTTCTTATAGCTGCAGTGCATACTACAATGATTTATAATGCTACAAAACACAGTCTCAAAGCCTCATATTTATTCTATGTTTTAGCGTTCGCATTTGTATTGTATTCCACATTTTTAACTCGAAGTGGTATTTTGGGTGATAGTTCGGTGCATTCCTTTACTGATTTAGGAATGACAGGGCATTTATTGGTTTTTATTGGAATGTTTTTAGTGCCTTCCTTTTTGATATTGGCTTTTTATTGGTCGAGATTGCCCGAGAAAAAAGAAGAAGAAAATACCTCTAGTAGAGAGTTTTGGATATTTATTGGTATGTTGATTGTAACTGTTTCGGCATTACAAATTACATTTAGTACGTCTATTCCCGTTTGGAACAAAGTATTTGGAACAAAAATGGCGCCTCCTATCAATGCCAATGCGCACTACAACAGTATACAAATTTGGTTTGCTATTTTTACGCTTTTGTTAATGGGACTTTCGCCTATTTTGAAATACTTAAAAACAGATTTTAAACTCTTAAAAAAACCTTTCTGGATTTCGATAGTTTCATCTGTTGTCTTTTCAGCTATATTGGTTTATTTTTCAGAAATTCCATTTTTTCAAAAATATAAAATTGGCACAAAAGATTCATTTGTAACGGTTCAATTTTTATCATCCTATTTCTTGCTTTATGTCAGCTGCGTTTGGAGTTTGTATATGAGTGTGTGGTTTGTGGTAAAAAATAATTTAATCAAAAATTATAAAACCTGGGGCGGTATGATTGCACACGTAGGATTTGTTCTTTTGGTGCTAGGAGCTTTATTGTCTCAATATCAAAAGAAAGCCATTTCTTTTAATATGAGTGGTGTAGATTTTGGGAAAGAGTTTGATGATGAAGAACAATCGAGCAATACGCTTTTGATTAAAAACAAAAAAGAGCTAATGCCTCCTTATGAGGTAACCTATAAAAATACTATTCCAACAAAAAAAGGGGCTATTTATCATGTGTTTTTTCAAAATAGTAAATCGCCAAGTGATACGTTTAGCCTTTATCCCGAAGCGATGTTTATTAAGGAAGGTGAAAATACTCGGTTGAATGCAGAGCCTTCTATAGCACATTATTTTGGAAAAGATATCTTTACGCACGTGAGTTCGGTGCCCGATATAGATGCTGCAAATAACAAAGAAAAAAAGAAAAGTGCAAAGCCGGGTGATACATTATTTTCTACTAAAAACGCTATGTATTTTGAAAAAGTGATAGCGTCTCCTAGTTCAAATGGTCAAATTCAGGTAACTGCAACGCTTCATATCATTGAGCAAGGAAAGCGAAAAGAATCTTTGACCCCCGTATATACATTAGATCCCAAAACAGGCGGGTTCAATAATCCAGCCTTTAGTTCAAAAGATGGCGAGTTGAAGATAAAAATTTCGGAGATAAATCCTGAAAAAGAAGAATTTACTTTTGCGATAGAAGAGAAAAATCCTATTAGCGATTGGATTATTATGAAAGCCATTATATTTCCACAAATCAATGTGCTGTGGCTAGGATGTATTCTTTTAGTATTAGGAAGCTTAATGAGTGCTTATTATAAAAAAGTAGCGAAATAAGAATTTCTGTTCTTTAATTTTTATTTAAATGATTTAGAACTATTCAATTATGTCTAGATAGTCTACATTGTCATTCATAAAATTATAAGGGGATATTTTTTTACTCAAAAAATTTATTGTTTTGATAAATTTTACAATCATCAATAATGAAATAGGAAATAGCCCTTTAAAAAATACAAACCAAACGACTTTTAGCATATTTAAAAAACTTATAGCAAAAAAGTCAAATCCCACTCCAATTAAAAACAAGGTGCTGCTTAGAATAAATAGAAGCATAAGATAAAATTGGAATTCGGAGTATAAGGACCATCTTTTGTAGTTATTGTCAAATATAAACGGTGCAAGATAAATTACAAGCGTTTCGCAAATTGCTGTAATAGTGCATACTACAATGATATGATAAGGAGTATTATCTATTCCTATGTATGATTTAGAATCAAACATAGCTAAAAAACAATAACTATACAAAGAACATACTAAAATGCTTCTAATATATAATTTGCTAAAACTATATTTTATTAAAGGAAATTTTAATAACCATTTCATAGTTTA
>JBEIDU010000073.1:0-5898 GCA_040383345.1 Chitinophagales bacterium
ATGTTTTGTATTACATAAAAGGACTCAATGAGTTTTTTCAAAAAGGAACGCTCACGATTAGCGATACATATAGCTTTGATTTTCCTCCGATAATATGCGAAGAAGATTGGGAGCAAATAAAATCCAATTTTTTATACGAAGCATCAATTTTTGCAACTACTGTAGAAAAATTTACCGAAACTCAGCTCAATGAAATATTTGTGAAAAAAGAATATGGCACTTTTGAACGCAATATAGAAGCTATGATTGAACATTGCTATTATCATTTAGGGCAAATAGTATTGTTACGGAAATTTATTACGAATTAATCTTACAACAGATTTTTAATAATTTCATCCAATCGCTTAGTAAATTTTTGAGCGCCTTTTTCGTTAAAATGGTCGGCATCATGAAAATCTTCTGCATGATAGCTCGTGTCTTTCAATAAATTTATATAAAAGGTATTTTTATGATTTGAAACAATCTTTTCAATAGTTTGAATAGTATAATCAAGTTGTTTTTTATCCAACTTGCTCGTATAGGTTTTATATGCAGGGCAAGTAACAAATAAAACTTTTATATTATGTTTTTTTGAGAACTCCAAAATGGAATGTAATGATTTTAGATTTCCTTTACGTATATCTTCATCTATTTCCTTAATGGTATGTTTCCTTACCGATTCATTTCCTGTTTTAATCAAATCTTGATTATGCTTAGATGAATTACCCAATCCAAATCCCAGTTTATTACAGCTTCTATGGGTCTTTTTATGAAAATAATATTTTGTAGCACGTTCAAAGTTTTTGGAAATTTTTCCATGCGCTATTTCTAAATAATCTTTAAAATCGAAACTAATAGGAATTTTGTAATAAATATTATAATTTTTTGCACGCCATTTTTCAGTACCTTTTTCCAACGTCAAAAAGAATGAAAAATAATCAATCGGCAGCACAATCACTTTAAGTTTTTTCCATTGATTTTCATATTTCTCCAAAATGGCTAAATCCAAGTTTAAAGACTGAGAAACGTTGGAAGCATTAAAACTATTATAATCTAGCATTTCGGGATTTACACCATAAAACACATGAGAATTCCCCAAAAATAACATTTCAATTTGATTGGAATTTTTATCCAAATAGTTTCTTTTAAAAGCATAATCATTGGGTATTTTTCGCAAATACAACTCAAATGCAACTGCTAAAAGTACAATAGGAACTACAAACAAAATAAGCCTTAAAATAAACTTTTTTATATTCATTTATCTAAAATTGGAAGTAAATAAATTGTTGTTCCACACCTGTAAAATAGCATATCGAAACGACTAAAAAATAATAAAAAAACCATCGAAAAACCTTTGGCCATTTAACTCCAAACAGCTCAAGTGCATATTGATTTTCTCGTCCTTTCCATTCAATTGCTACAAAAAATAAGATAAAAAACACTAAAATAAAAGACTCTTCTTTTCTTTTAAAATCAGGAATGGTAAACAAGCTCTGTGAAAAAATAGATGCAATGTATCTAAAAGCAAATGTAACATTTTCAGCTCGAAAAAATATCCATGCAAAAACCGTCAACAAAAAAGTCAAAAGAATATTAAAAAACTCCCGAAACGTAGGCAATATGTTACCTTTTGCTACAATTTCAATATAATTTCGATTTGTATTAAAAATAATGGAAGGCATGATATAAAGAGCATTCAAAAGTCCCCAAATTATAAAAGTCCAATTGGCGCCGTGCCAAAATCCACTCACAATAAATATGACAAAAGTATTTCTGATTTTCATCCAAGTGCCACCTTTGCTGCCACCTAAGGGAATGTATAAATAATCCTTGAACCATGAAGATAATGAAATATGCCACCGTCTCCAAAACTCGGCAATATCTCTTGAAAAATACGGAAAAGCAAAATTTCGCAACAATTCAAAACCAAATAATCTAGCCGTTCCTAATGCGATATCGGAATATCCCGAAAAATCGCAATATATCTGAAAAGTAAAGAATAATGCACCAACAAAATGGGTACTCCCTGAGTGATGCGCCGAAGAATTAAAGATTATATTCGCAAACTGAGCGCATTGATCGGCTATGACAATTTTCTTAAATAATCCCCAAAGTATTTGACGCAACCCATTAACGGCTTTTGTATAATCAAATTCTCTTTTACTAATAATTTGGGGCAATAAGTGCGTAGCTCGTTCAATGGGACCCGCAACCAAAAGCGGAAAAAAACTCACAAAAAGAGAATAATCGATAACGTTTCGCTCCGCTTTTATTCTATTTTTATAAATATCAATAACATAAGACAATCCATGAAACGTATAAAATGAAATCCCAACAGGCAAAACAATTTTGAGTGTCCAAACATTAACGTTAACTCCTAAATTGGCAAAAGCTTGCGCAAAAGATTCAATGAAAAAATTATAATATTTGAATATCCCTAAAAAGCCTAAATTTATAATAATACTCAACCAAAACCACCTTTTTTTAGTAGCGTTATCTATTGAAGATTCCATTTTGATACCTGTAACAAAATCCAATACCGTAGAAAAAATCAGCAAAAACAAAAATCGCCAATCCCAGCAGGAATAGAAAAAATAACTCGCTACCAATAAGAGTATATTCTGTATTCTTAAACTTTTATTAACCACAAACCAATATAAAACAAATACAATTGGTAAGAAAAAGGCAAAGTTTAAGGAATTAAAAAGCATTATATTTATTTTATATTTGTATTGAAATTCAACACAAAAGAGATTACTATTTACCGTTTCAACAATTCTCTAGCTCCCGCAAGCGAAGTCTCTGTCACTTGATCACCCGCTATCATTTTGGCTATTTCCAATTCGCGCTCTTGTGGCGACAATATTTTGATACTTGACTGCGTAATGTCCGCGGTCTTGTCTTTATAAATATATAAATGATGCGATCCACGGCTAGCAATTTGTGGCAAATGCGTAATAGCTACTACTTGATGCTGCGCAGTCAATTCTTCCAAAATATTAGCGACTTTATTGGCTACGATACCCGAAACCCCTGTATCTATTTCATCAAAAATAAGACAAGGAAGAAGGATTTTTTTTGCCATCATAGACTTGATAGACAACATAAAACGGCTCATTTCACCTCCAGAAATGGCATTTTTCAAATCTTGTGGCGCAATGCCTTTGTTGGCACTAAACAAAAATCGAACTTCATCTATTCCTGTTTCGCGCATGTGATCTTTGCTCGAATTTATCCAAATTTTAAATTGGCTATTTTCCATTCCCAACTCTACCAAATAAAGCATCAATGTTTTTTCGACTATTTCAAAAGTAGCTTTTCGCTTATCGGTTAACTGCTCTGCTAATTGCATACAAAGAAGGTAATCTTTTTTGAGCTGTTCTTTTAACTCCAGCAAATAAGAATCTGAATTTTCAAGCATTTCCAGTTTAGATTCAAGCTCATTTTTATAAGCTACTAATTCTGAAAAATCATGTTTTCGATGCTTCAACATCAATTTATTGATAAAATCAATCTGTTCACGCAAATTATTGATTTGCTCTTCATCAAATTCGATACCTTCTTCTAATCGTTCATAACTTTTGAAAATTTCTTTCATTTCTTCCAAAATGGATTGAAAATTATCATTTATAGCTTGTAAATCTGAGGATACTTTCTCAAACTTTCGCTGACGATTCAAAATATCTTGAAGTACCCCTTGAAGATTTTGTTCATCAGACTTGAATAGATGCACACAGGCAGAGAGACTTTGTTTGATATCTACTGCATTTTCCATCAAAACCAAATCATTTTCCATTTTGGCAAAATCCCATTCTTCAAAAGAATACAAAAGCATTTCTTGTAAATGATATTGCAAGAGTTCTTGCTCTTTTTCCTTATCTTGATGACTCGCTAAAAGGCTCTCATAGGTGATTTTATTTTTTCGCAATCTTTGATAAGCGTCCGTATATTGCTTCAGCAATACATCATTTTGTGCAAATGCATCGATAATTTTCAATTGATAATCATAATTCTTCAACTCCAAGCTATCATGCTGAGAATAAATATCTACTAGCTGCAAACCTAGTTCGCTCAATACCTGAATCGTACAAGGTGTATCATTTACAAAAGCTCTAGATTTACCACCAGGAAGCAACTCTCTGCGGATAATGGTCTCATCGGCATAGTCCAGCTCGTTGGTTTCAAACCACGATTTGATATTCAATTTTGACACATCAAAAGTACCTTCTACAATACATTTTGCTTCGGGATTTTTAGCAGAATTGCTCTGTGCACGCTCACCCATCAGCAAGCCCAATGCACCCAACAAAATTGATTTTCCAGCGCCAGTCTCTCCTGTAATAATATTGAGTCGATCACTAAACGAAATAGTCATTTGATCAATAATAGCAAAATTTTGAATACACAACTGCTTAATCATAGGTGATCAGTCTGTATTTTTATGCAAATTTCTTTGAATCTTCAATAAATTTGGCCAATCCAAGATCGGTCAATGGATGATATAATAATCCTTTCAATGCACTCAATGGACACGTAGCAATATCGGCTCCCAATTGAGCACACTTAACGATATGTAGTGAATTTCTTACCGATGCGGCTAAAATTTCGGTATCAAAATCATAATTTCTAAACACCTCCACAATATCTTCTATCAAAATCATACCATCCCAGCTGCTATCGTCTATTCTACCCAAAAATGGTGAAATCATTGTAGCACCTGCTTTGGCAGCTATCAAAGCCTGTCCAGCACTAAAAATCAACGTACAATTGGTTTTAATCCCTTTTTCCGAAAAATATTTAACGGCTTTAACACCATCGGCAGTCATAGGAATTTTCACAACGATATTTGAAGCAATTTTTGCCAATTCCTCGCCTTCACGCACCATACCTTCATAGTCTGTAGCGATAACTTCGGCACTTACAGGCCCCGAAACCACTTCACATATTTTTTTGTAATGATTGTGCACCGCTTCTTTTCCTTGAATGCCTACTTTTGCCATCAAAGAAGGATTGGTGGTAACGCCATCAAGGATTCCCATAGCGTGCGCTTCTTTAATTTCGTCAATATTGGCGGTATCTATAAAAAATTTCATATCTAAATTTTGATTGATTTTTAAAAAAGGTAAAAATACGCTCTTTTTTCAAAAAATGATGTTATAATTTATAAATGATTGATAGGATGTGGAAAAAGTAATATTTTTTAAAAGGCTAGTAATAATGTTTTAGAAAATTGACAATTAACTTTCATATTTATTAAGAATGATCTTCATTTAAAATTATTCTTTTACTCTTCAATTAATTTAATGCTTTTAACTACATTCTTTTCATTTTTATAAATCAACTCTATTTCTGATTTATTCTGTCTAAATTAAAAAATAATAAAACTAATAATTGTAATACGTTTTTAAGTATATTTGTCAAAGCAGATAATCCGAAAAGTAATGAAGTAGATGCTTTATTATTAAGGTATGAGGGGACAGAGGAATAAAAGGAAAATTAAAAGAGAATTAATAAAATGATATATTTTCTTGTTATGAAAGTCACAAGCACCGTTCGTACCTCACTAATGCTTACGCTAAAGGGGTCACAAGCACCGTTCGTGCCTCACTAATGCTTGCGCTATGGGTGTTTAGAATTAATAATGCTTGGCTAAAGTACAAAAGTTTATAGAAATACTAAAAGTTTGGATTATGTACTGAAGCTCCGCTTTTGCAAATATGATGTTAGGCAGTAGTTTTATTCTGTCCAAAATTTTCCAATTGAATATGTTTTTGCTTGCCCACTAATAATCACTCGGTCACCTTTGTCTTCACAATACAACTTCCCTAATCGTTCAGAAACTTGTTTGGCATAAAGTTCTTTTTTATTAAGTCTTTTTGACCAAAATGGAATTAAAGAACAATGTGCAGAACCTGTTAC
>JBEIDU010000074.1:0-5785 GCA_040383345.1 Chitinophagales bacterium
GAATAGTTTTCTTTTCTTTGAGTCAAAGATGTGAAATTCTTTGAATGAACATCATTTATACTGTTCTTTAATTAATTTGTAGAAAATATTTCTATCTTCGTAAAACCATCTTTATGAGGCCAAGCGTACAAGGGTATGTGGTGCTTCGTATAGATTGTGGGGATTAAAAGGAAGTTAGCGTTAATTGTTAAAAAAGGATTTTAGTAGTAATGTATTTTAGTATTACCCAAAAACTTAGATAAAAAATTAGATAAAAAAAATGAAAATGAAAGAAATTTTAATCGGAAACCAAATTTGGATGGCAGAAAACTTGAATGTCGATAAGTTTAGAAATGGCGATCCAATAATTCAAGCCTCATCAGGTACGAATTGGGAAAATGCTGCTAAGTATGGCGGGACGCCAGCATGGTGTTATTATAACGACGACTCTTCCAATGAACCTACTTATGGAAAGCTTTATAATTGGTTTGCTGTAAATGACCCAAGGTGCATAGCTCCTGAGGGATGGCATATTCCTACAGATCATGAATGGCAAATATTAATTGATTATTTATGCGGAGAAAATGAAGCTTGTAATAAAATGAAAAGCACTAACCTTTGGTTAGATGATAATTATTGTACAAACGAGAGTGGTTTTTCTGGTTTGCCAGGTGGTATTCGTAAATGGTCCGGTAGCTTTAGTTTCCTTGAAAGGGGGAAAACACTTGGTCAAATTGGAATATGGTGGAGCACTACAGAGAAAGATATGAATACTGCATGGTATCGTTGTCTTATGAACAAAAATCATAACGTCTTAAGGGACTGCGCAAATAAGGGAATGGGTTTTTCTGTCCGCTGCATAAAAGATGTAAAAAATTAATTCATTTATTCGAAGAATGCATACTTTAATCGAAAAAACGCTAACAGCACCTAACCAAAAGGCGGGGTTTCGTTTTCCAAAATACAGTTTTGTGGTTTATCAAAAATTAGTTTTTCAAATCATGTATTCTGATGAAAGTCCCACCCTTCGGGTAGCTGCAAAACGTTAAACCACAATAATACGGAGGATGCCGAAAATCCATTAAAGAGTAGGCAATAATTAAAAAGAAAAATTATGAATTGGTATTTAAAGGTTTTAAAACAGTATGCTGACTTCAGCGGCAGGGCTAGAAGAAGTGAATATTGGTATTTTGCTTTGTTCAATATGATTTTTGTCATTTGCGCAATAATTTTAGACAATGTTTTGGGAATTGCATTGGAGGGTATTGGTTATGGTCCTATATATTTACTCTATGTGCTTGCAATGTTTATTCCAGGATTAGCAGTTGTGGTTAGAAGATTGCACGATGTTGGTAAAAGTGGTTGGATGTATTTTATTGTTCTAATTCCAATTATTGGTCCAATTTGGCTAATAGTATTATTATTTACCGAAAGCCAACAAGGAGAGAACAAGTGGGGTCCCAATCCCAAAGACACATCTGTTTAATAAAATAATCCAACCAATAACAGCATGTTAGCGCAACACTCACGGGTATGCGCTAACACGCAAAACGTTAGTAAAAAGACTATGAATACAATAGAATGCCCAAGATGCCTTGGAAAAAAACATGTAGACAAAGTAGATATTGAGCGATTAAATCGTCAAAATGAATGGCTACCAGGCCCCTGCGCATATTGTGAAGAAAAAGGATTTGTAGATTCAAATACGCCAGAAAATATTCCAATAGACAAAGTGGATATAGCGTATGAAGTTGGTCTTGAGGAGTTAATCTCTTCTCTTTATGAAAAAACGATCAAGTTGGTTATTGATGGCAAAAACGACTACGAAATTCTTGCTGAATTGGAAAAAGATGGATTGCCAAATGAAATAGGTCAAAAAATTCTTGATAAAGCAAAAACTGAAATCAACAAAGTAAAAGGAAAAGCACATAGAGAAGTTGCAGGTCAATATTTTTTAAAAGGTATAGGATTTTTAGCGCTTGGTGCTGTAGTTACAGGGATTACATATTCAATGGCAAGCGGAGGAGGCACATATGTTGTAACTTCAGGTTTGTTTGCAGTTGGAGGTATTTATGTTATTATTGGATTTTTTAAATTTTTATCTAACCTATAACTTTTACTAACAGCTTGTAAGCAATATTGCCTTGCAGTCCAGAAGGTTCGTGACAACACAAGGCTTTGATCCCCTGCTTGCGAAACGTTACAGGTAATTAATGAACTAAAAATAGACAATATGGAATCTAATCAAAATGAACAACAAGAAGCAGTAACCAAAATCTATGATTATGCTGCAAATTTACTTGTAAATGAAAACAAGAGTGAAAGTGAAGTAGAACAAATGTTAATAGCTGAGGGAATAGATGCTGAAAGCGCGAAAATTATTGTAGAAAATTTATCCAAACAAATTATTGATGCAAAAAAAGAACGTGCCAATAAGGATATGCTCTATGGTGCTTTATGGTGCATTGGAGGCATAATAGCTACAGTGGCTGACATTGGCTTTATCTTTTGGGGTGCAATCGTTTTTGGAGGGTATCAATTTTTTAGAGGACTCTCAAACTCGTAGACATTTAAATAGAAAATTGAAAACAGCTTATAGCAGCATGAAAGCACTTTAGCCATAGCCATTGCCGCAGGCCCAACACAGGGCTATGATCACCTACACGCCAACCATTAAAAAAATACTTACTGACCTATAAATACTCCCACACAACCTCAAATGAAAAAACTCCACTTACTCATCTTCCTTTTACTAATTAGTTTTTGCAGTTTTTCGCAAAGTAGAAATGTATCAGCTACAACGAAGAAGATTGTTTATGCGAGGGATGGTGGAAAATGTAAATGTTGCACGAGTTCCATTGATTTAGAATACGATCATATCGTTCCTTATTCTTGTGGTGGTAGCAGCGATGCATCAAATATTCAGTTGCTTTGCATGAGATGTAATCGCAGTAAATCAAATAGTTGCTATTGTAAAATCCACAACAAAAAAGTAGGTGTAAATTGCTGCGATGGAAAAACAACTAAGAAACAGCCAACTACTTCAACCCAATGCACAGGAACCACTAAAAAAGGAGCAAGATGCAGAAACCGAACTACTAAATCGAATGGAAGATGCCATTTGCATCAATAAATAAACAGTAAATTATCACCATGAATACCACTTATTTATTTGCTATCGATTCTAATACAGAGGAAGTTCTTGTATCTCAATCAGCTAAAGGAACAAATAAAATAGATTTTATTGAACGAATCAATCAAACGGAAAATGTGATATTATACAATGCGGTTATAACATTAACTAGTATTTCTCATGATCCAAATTTGGATGTTGCTATTTTTAAGGCGAGCGATAAATTATGTCAATTGATTTATACCCAACATTGTTTGAAAAAGTAGGAAAGAAATAATTGAAGTTTTGGTAATTATTAATTTTGATAACTATAAGTAAGTTAGAAATTTTTAATAAAGCCAATTTTATTAATACTTATCGCCAAGAGATAATGCCATTTATAAATTATTTAACCCAATATCTACTATATAGAAGAGAATGTTAGACTTACTTTTGGTTCCTCATTAGATGAATTTATGTATTTTTGAAATAAAACATAATATTAAAGAAATAAAATGAATAGGTATATTTTTACTTTTGGTTTGAATATTTTTTTTTCCTTAATTTCCCAAGCACAAAATCAAGATGTTATTATTGGCAAGCAAATATGGAAAAGTGAATATCTTTCAACAGCTATTTTTAATAATGGAGATTCGATTCCTTATGCTTCAACTCAGAAAGAGTGGAGAATGGCAGGTGAGAAAATGCAACCATGTTTTACCTATTTAAAAGATAAAAACGGAGATATTATTCAGCCTAAAATATTTATTTATAATTGGTATGTAATTAATGATAAGCGAGGTTTTGCATCAAACGGATTCAGAGTACCTACAAATTCAGATATTATGGAGTTAATTTCCTATTGTGGAGGGATTTGCGAAACACCAATGAAATTAAAATCAACATTCGAATGGGATAAAAATGACTTAATAGAGGACAACGAAAAAACTGAAAATGGTACAGATGAATTTGGGTTCACATTAAAACCTATACCTATGATTTTTCCCTCTGGACAGCAAAATGTATGTTATTTAAGTTCCGGATTCTGGACAAACAATGAATCATTAAATGGTGCGGAATTTAAAAATTTTCTTTCAGAAGAAACTGAAAATGAATATCGTGGTCATATGGCATATAGCTTCAATGTTACTTTTTCAGACTGTATTAACTACTTCAGTCTTTTTTTCAAAGAAGGGGGTCTACCGGTTAGATTAATTAAAGACAATCAAGAAAGAAATAGTCCAAACTATCCCATTCCAATTTTTTCAAACTCAATTGATAATGTGCAACTTGAAAAAAATAAGCACATAGAATCTTTATGCCCTAATTGTATTTTTGTTAAAGATGAAAACTCACAAACTAACTCTAATTCTATAATAAAAGAAATTTATAAGACTGCAAAAACGAATCAAGAATATGTGTTTTATTTTGACATTCTTAATTATAGAAATATTTCCCAAAGCGCGGGTATAGGTGTGCGTTTAGCAAGTGAAAATGGAAACATAACAGTAAAGGAAATTGTAAAAGGAGTGTCTTGTGATATAATAAAATCAATAGAAGAGGACGATATTATAGAGGGAATATATGAAAATGGTAAAATATTTGAATTTAAAAACATAGAGCTTAGTGAGGCAATCAATAAAATAAAAGGTGTTGAAAATTCTAAAATTAAACTATCAATAAATTCTACAAGTGCAAAAAAGAAATTTGATGTGGAATTAAAACGTATGAAATTACCTAATTGGGATTTATCAAGTCTAATAAATAAATCCAATTACCAATCAGCTTTTCCAGTTTTAATTGATAATTATTATTTTTTTTATAAATACAAATTAATTCCAGAAACCCATAAATTTGAGGAAATATCACCGTTTGTCTATATAATATCAAAGGCTTCTAGACTTTATTATGCAGGCCCTAAAAACTATAGTATGGATGATTATTTTAATTATCCCAAAAATGATTGGAACAAAGATGAGCTCATTTCTGGGGCTTTTCAATTAGCTACTCTATTCAAAGGCGGAACGGAATATAATCCAATCATTCTAAAATCAATAGATGATGCAAAAAATCTTCTAATGACCTTTCATTTTGCTCTAAAAAGTACTGAAAAATTAAAGGGAAATACTAATATATCAAAACTAAATTTTGAACATACGGAGGATGAACGGGCAATAACTATGTATTTTAAATTTGAATGAAAAAATACAAGAAATAGTTTATTATGAAAAATATCTTTTGCATAACTTAATTATTGATTCTATAATCCAAACAAATTATTTCAAGGGTGAATGAAAAAACTATAAAAAAAAATCACCTCACCAACTCACTTTCCGATACCGAGATCACCCCTTTCTCTTGAATATCTTTGATAGTTGTAACAATTGGATTTAGCAAATTCCAGTCTTTGTAGTTGTACAAATCTGAAATATGAACGCGTTTGGTTTCTTCTCCGTTGAAAATGAGCACATACATGCGATTAAAAAAATCAACTTTAAGTTCAGCTCCTAGCTCTTTGATGAATTTAACCGAAGAATCAATGGAGCAACCCGACGCTCCAAGTGAACTATCATCAACAGATAAGGCTATTATTTGATTGTGCAGAAGAATCCCGGTTGCGTTAAGTTTTGAGCCGTGTGATTTCCAGTGAACGTTCACAAACTCAGCAATTTTGGATTGAATATAATCTGACTC
>JBEIDU010000075.1:0-5656 GCA_040383345.1 Chitinophagales bacterium
ATTTATTAGACCACTTAAAGGGATTATACCGTTCATACAATCAATATAGTCCAATCTTCGTTTTTCTTGATTGTACTATTTGATTGTTAAGACGGCATTTACCAAACTAAACTTAATAAATAGTTTGGACTATTTATTAAGTAAGTTTGGTATAATACAGTATAAAAAATCGTGTAATTTCAAATTAATATACCGTGTAATTTCAAAGTATACTATAGTGTAATTTCAAAATAGAATTGAGTTAATATAAATAAAATCAATTATTTATAGATGTTTTTACTAAAGTGCTTTTTCTATGCCCAAAAGCCATCTAAATTTAAACTGACTATTGTTGTCTTCTCTATTCGGACTGGATAAAAATAATGGCATATCAAATCGGAAATAAAGTGGTTTTACGGTTTGAAGAACGCCAAATTTTTTGATTTGTAAACCTGCTCCAAGTCCCGCATCAAATAACATAGGCGAGGCATTGAATGCAAATCCATCGGCGTGTAATAAAGCAGTTCCTATTTTTCCCATATCGGCAAAAGAGTATAGTTCTAGACCTAATGTTTGGCTCAATCGTCTGAATTTTATTGGACTCAAACGCTCAAAATGAATCTGTAAATTGGCGCTATATCCCGAATTTTGTGCTTTGAGACTATGCAAAGAATTCCCATCTTCTATAAAACTTCGCATCGTATATCCTCTCATATTGAGCCCGCCAGCCATATTAAGGTTGCTGGCATTGAGTCCTAAATTATTAAAATCATACAATGAGGAAGGAATCAAAAATACAGAACGTGTAAATTCATTTTCAATCATTTGTTCCATATTGGCATTTCCTGCTTCTAGCAAAGATGCATTAGGAACACCATTATTGCCTTTTTCATTTACGCCTAGCCTGCCATAGAATCGAGCTTTGAACAAAAATTTATATAATGTTTTTTTGAAAATGTGTTCATTCTCAATGAAATTATAATTATTATAGCTTAGAATAGAAGCTCTTACGGCGAGTTTGGATTGATGATAAATATTGCTTTTGTACAATTTTGAATAATAAATCTCTGCATTAATACTAGAGTTGAGTCCTCCATTCCCCCAAGCGGTAGGGGCGTAGTGATAATTGTATGTGCCATAGCTAGGACGCATCATCATTTTGTAGAATAGCGACGCCGAAAAATAATCGTTTAATGGCTTACTCAAGCCAATCTTATTGAGTACGATGCCGTCGAGCCAGCGCGAATGAAATGAAAACGTACTGTTTTTGATAAAACTATGTGTAGGTGTGCTGTAATTGAAGCGATATGAGATAATATCATTGCTATTATGTCCAAAATTATTTTCACGAATAGCGCCTTTTCCTATCCCTGTATTGACCCAAAAGTCAAATTGCATATTATGGAACGAACGCATATAATTCCCATTGAAGTGTACGCCTAGTTTTACCCCATCAAAATTATTATACCATACATCGGGTCTCCAGAAAGCGTGGTAATAATTTCTATCTAAATTGTCGTATAATTTATGGTCAAATTTGAATTTGACAGGGAAATAGCTATTGTTGTTCAAAGGACGAATATCTGCCAATCTTCGAGTAGTATCTATTTCTACTTTTTGAACGGCTTCGGGCAATTCTATTTTGGTACTATAATCCGTTTTGAGTTTATTGTCCCATCCTATCCAGCGAGGCAGTCGGGTAGCATCGGTTTCTTTTTCAAACCAAGTGTTAGGAATATAGAAATTGTATTTTTTGCCACTTTTTCCAGTAATAGTGAGGTCTATAGGCATTTGCATTTCGCCTTTTCGCTTTAGTTTCAGTTCATAAAGATTGCCCGAATCTAATTTGTCTAACCCTACAAATTTATAATCGATATGTTTGCTGGTTTCTATCCATTGATCAAAAAACCAATTTAAATCGCGTTTGGTATAATCAATTATGGATTGTCTAAAGTCTTCAATATAGGGATGACAAAAACTCCATTGATTGAAATAATGCTTCATAGCACCTGAAAACAAGCTATCGCCCAAAACATATTGTAGATTGAAAAGCATAGTAGCTGTTTTTGAATATACGTGTCCATAGCCTCCGCCTTGTCCCAATGCGCCGTTGAATCCATCGCTATGGGTATTGAGTGTAGGGTCTTCGTTATGAACTGCATCGCGCATATAGCCTAGATATACATTGGCTTCACGAGCTTCTACTTCTTCAAAATGTTTATTCAAATATTTGTTGGTAGGTTTTGGCTGTACCATATATTTTCCATCAATTCGTTCCATCGCCCACACGGTTAGGAATTGGGTAAATCCTTCATCCAGCATCGCTCTATAGGTTTCATTATTATTGACCATGCCATAGAACCAATTGTGTCCCACTTCGTGTGCCAATAATTTTCTATAACCTGGGTCGCTGCCGCCGTCCATTGTGAGCATTGGGTATTCCATACCATCTTCGCAGTCTGCTACTATCATTTTTGGATATGCGTATTTCCCAAAATCACGACTATAAGTATGGATAACTTTATGGGTGAATTCAGTTGCATTTTTCCAGCCACTGGCATGATGCTCTAGTACCATGGCTACTACTTTTACATTATTGATGATACTGTCATGAATTCGATACAAAGGGCCAGCAATCCACGCAAAATCATGTACGTTTCTAGCTTTATATTTCCATATTTTTCGTGCACCTTTTTGCATTTTTTGTTCAAATGTAATATCGCTATCCCATTTATTTTTCCAGAAATTGGATAAATCGAGCTTGTTTCTCAATTCTTTGGGCATTACATCGTTTTCATTTTGGATTTCGCCCGTAGCTTCTACTACAAAATTGGCAGGAAAGTTGAGTTCTACTTCATAGTTCCCAAAATCGCCATAAAACTCTCTGTTTAAGTGCTGGTCGGTACACCATTTGAATTTTCTATCATACACCGCTAAACGAGGATACCAATGTGCCCCATTAAAATGTCGTTGCCCTTTTTGGACAAAGGATTTCATACGTCTTCGGGTAGCGCCACCTTTGCTATAATACGTGTTGAATTGCAATTCAATAGTAATTTCGGTATTGGGAAGCATAGGCTGAGCTAGCCAAACTTTCATAATAGAACCGTCTATTTCTCTTTTGAGTTCAGTGCCATTTATTTTCAATGCTTTGATTTCATTGCCCAAATTGGCTTTTTCCCATTTTCCATATTGAATTTTCGAGCCATTGGCTTCTTGAAGATTGGTCAAATAAGAATTTTCAAGAAAAGCATTTTGATATAAATTGAAAAATAAATAATAGAGTGTATCGGGGCTATTATTGGTATATTTAATGGATTCAATTCCCGAAATTACTTCATTTTTTTCGTCCAGATAGGCTTTGATTTTGTAGTCAATATCTTGTTGCCAATAATTGGGTGCGGGTTTTTTATTTTTCCAATAATAAGGGTTTGTGGGAGACTGAAAATCTTGAGATTTTGTATACACAAAAGTGCAAAGAAAGAAAACAACCAGTGTAATTTTATTTCTATTCATATTGATTTATTTATGAAAATAAGTAAAAATTTAATGTTAAACCGAACGCAAAACCGAACGAAATGCTACAAATTGGTCACCAAATTTGGCAAATCCTTTTTGACGCATTTCATTAGCATAATTATTGATATAATCAAAATAGCGCGACATTTCAGTGGTGCTGTATTGTATGTTAAACGAACTGCCGTCGGTTTCATTTTCGTCGAGCAATTTAAAAAATCGAGCTGAATCAAAACATCCTGTGTTGATAACGTCTTGAATATGTTCCTCTTTTAACCAATCGATAAATTCATTTTGAATTTCTTGATTTGGTTTTACGGTTACGCTATATACTATTTCTTGCATAGAATATTATTTTAGAAACTTGTTGTCAATTGAGCTCTAATGCCGCTAAATGCAGGCTCCATTCTACATACACCTCCTGTACATACTATTCCTTGTAATTGTTTTACATAACCCAAAGTCAACCTAGTGGCACCTTTTGTATAAGCGGCAAAGAAAGAGTAAAAATGATGAGGCGTTCTATTTTCTACTATGAAATAATTTGGATTGGTTTTGAAATTATATAGATCAGATATGGAAAAAGACCATGTAGGCGCTATATTAAATTCTACTAATGCAAAAATGGATTGCCCCAATTCTTTTTCGGCATGCTGGTATTGAAGTTCTGCTCTTATAGATTTTTGTTTTGAAATTTTATAAGAAGCTTCTGTAAAAGAAGTATATGCCACCACATCTTTTTTGCCATCCTGTTGGTATAAAATTTGATTATAATATACATATTGACCACCAAACATGGCTTTTAATTTACCGCCTAGTAATTTTTTAAACTCTACATCGGCATATGCTTCTCTATAATAGGGATCTGTAATATTTATCGTGTCTATCATGCAAAGGCTCAAATTTATAGCTACTTTTGGAAATGGAGAATATGTAAAGTCTAAAGAAGTCCCAAGTTCACCTATATCTTGTGGCGCTATTTGAAATCGTGCCGGTAAACGAAGCGAATTTTGCCTATTTATAGGAGCAATATAGCCTATTCGAGTATTATTAATTTTATTAAAATCGCCTTGGCTAGCTTCATGCGAATTCGCCATAAATTGGAAATGATCCGTCCTACGTGCTTGTGCCGTAACTCCAAATTTTGGTTTGGTATAGGTCAATGAAGTCAAAAAACTTGTTCCTGCTCTTTCTTCATACTTTCTATTAAAGCCATTATAAACCGCCTCAGGCGATTTGTATGCGCCTTCAAAATACCATGTAAGATTTTTATAGGTCAATGTATTATAGAGCTGATAGATTACTGTATTATATGAAGTGTTAAACTTATCATCGGGATTTGTATATTGTCTAATAATCGCATCTACTGAACCTCTTGAGGTAGCATCTAATGTCCTATTAACCACAGACGCACCAGCATTGAAAGATAAATTGTCGTTTATTTCTTTATTTATTTCTATGTTAAATGCTTTGATAAATTGTTGATTGGTTCCTAGTTCGTACTTTTGAACGCCAGCAAGTCCTCTCAATTTAATATTTTCAGTTAAATCATATTTTACTTTAGCGCCAAATATAGCATTATCTATTCCTAAATTTCTTTCTTCAAAAGCTCTTAAAGCAATTCCTGATCCATATTGTTCATAAAAATAACCGCCTGTTACTTCTAATTTATCAATTTTTTTTCTCAAATACCAATATCCTATACCATTAAATGATCTTGGTACAATTGGATTTTGGAGAATAGAATTCAAATGCATGTCAAAACGAATTCCAGCGTCAAATTGCATTTCAGGGTTGGTATAGAATAATTGAAGCCAAGAATTGGCAGAGGTTTTGTAAGCATCATAGTTTTTCCCTACAGTACCTATTGCAGAGTCCCTGTCATAGAAGTCAGCATTTAGCCTAAAATTCCCAGATATTGAACCTTGACCATTGAGTTTGTTAAAAATACTTAATAGAATAAACCCAAGCAATAATTTTTTCATCTAATAGCATTTAATTTTACAACTGGGTGAAATTATTTTATTTATTTTAATAAAAAAAATATTATTTACCTTTGTCATAATATTTAAAAAATAAAAAATATCGAAATGAATAGATTATTCGTAGCGTTGGCATTTTTAAGTTCAGGAGTATCAGTATTTTCTCAAACCAAAATAGG
>JBEIDU010000076.1:0-4927 GCA_040383345.1 Chitinophagales bacterium
AATGTTTGTTTTTGATCCCAAGGACATTTCTCACGAAGTAGATCCATAATCTCCTTCAATCGCTTAAATTCGCTTAAATAATTCTCCATATTTTTATCGTAAACAAATGTATGAATTTTTAAGTTATATAATTAGATTTTATTATACATCTATATATTCTTCAACGACATCAGCAAAGCATAAGCGCCCGAAATTACCCATTGATTGTTTATATTTTCTTTTGAGTTGACAAATTCTATTTCTACTTGATTGTCTTTCGTGCTGCCTACAATTACTTCAACCATTTCAAAGGATTGATTTTGTGTTTTTTTGAAAATATAATTCTTACCTTCAAACTGCACGATAGCTTCTTTTGGCAAGGCTTTTCCCTCCGCTTTTCGGCTCGTAAGTTTTCCATAAATCACTGCATTTCCAATAATTGAAAAAGAGGGGTTTACAAGGTCGCAAAATACATCCAAGCTATTATCTTCCTTCATCACAGGGCTTATAGATTTGACCATACATTTTGATTTAAACGGATTATTCAGCGTATAGACTTCAATAGACTGACCAACCGCAACATATGGAATATCCTTTTCATATACCGAAAGTACTGCCGTAGCACCACTCGTACTCGCTATTTCCATAAGTGCTTCGCCTTCTTGCAAAAATTGTCCTTTGTGTACGTTCATTTTTGAAATTACGCCATTATTTTGGCTTGTGGCAGGAATGGATTCTTTTATGTTTTTTGAATGCAAGTTGTTTGGATTGATGTTTAAGTTGATCAATTTTTGTTTCAGGGCTTGCAGATTGATTTGATTGATTTGAAAATCTCTATCCGACTGATGAAAAGCCTTATCCGAAACCGCTTTACTTTCATTCAATTCTTTTTGTCGTTGAAAATCTTTGCTTAAATAAGTGTTGTTCGATTTGGCCGTAAGATAATCTTGCTGAATTTCTACCATTTCACGATTGTAGAGCGTAGCCAAAACTTGCCCTGAACGAACTCTATCGCCTATTTTCACATAAATATTTTTAACAATTCCCGAAGTAGGCAATGCTACTGAAACGGTACTGTTCGGATTTAAAGCGATTTTCCCTTTCAGCGCTATTTCTTTCTCAAAAGTCAATGTTTCAATCTTTCCCAATTGAATTTTGGAAGCTTTTTGTTGCGCTTCATTTAAGGAAATGATATTTTGAGGAGCAGAGATTTCCTCTTTTTTATCTTCCTTATTTTTACAAGAAAAAATAGTGAGTATAAGCATTATAGCGATACTAGATGTATTATATGTCATAATTTTTCGATTTTATTTGTTGAATAAATAGGTTTTTAACAAAGTTGCTTCATAATTTCGTTTGGCGTCCAAAAGGTTTTTCTTAGCATCCATAATTTGATTTTGAAATAGTATAAATTCCATATAACTGATTTCACCAAGAAAAAAACGCTTGTGAACCAGGGTTTCAATTTCACGAGTTTCGGAGACATAATTTTTTTCCAAATCGTGCCAATAGCTTTTGTATTGCGCTAATTGATGGTATAAATTTTTTCGCACAACGTCACGCTCTTGAATAGTCCAATCGCTTTCATATTTAGTGATTTGGCTTTTCCATTTGCTTTCTTTTATCGCGCGATGCGTATTAAAATCCAAGAAATTAAAATTCAGTCCCAATTGAAACGAATGAAAACGGTCTCTCAGTTGAAAATAACTTTCTGTTCCTTCAATATTCATAAAACCTCTAAAACTGGTATTGGAATAACCTGCGTAAAAGTTGGGTATCCATTGCGATTTAGCTAATTTTTGCTCCAATTTCGCCAAATTTTCTTGATTTTTTGCTAAAGAAATATAAGGATCGTTTTGTGGCGCATATTCATTTTTAAATGTTGCATATTCAATATTTTCATTTGGATTGGGTTCTAGAAAATCATTGCATTTTATCCATTGATTGAAAAGTAAAAGAGACTCAAAAAGTTTTAGTTCATTTTCTTGAATCATTTGCGAAAATTTCATTTTTTGCAAACGAGCCATACCTAGCTCTACTTTGCTATTTTCCCCTTTTTTAAATTTTAAATTTTCTTTTTCTATCCACTGATTCAGTAGACTATCCTGTGTCAAAAGGTTTTGCTGCCATTGATTCAAAAAGCGAATTTCGGTGTATAAACGAGCAACTTCCTGTTGAATTTCATTTTTACTTTTCAAGCTTTGATTTTTTGCCAATTCTGCCGCTTTGCTTTGAATTTTCATTTTGATAACGGATTGCAATGGATTGGTGAAATTTTGTTTAAGATTGATTTTTAAATCTTTGTAATCCGTGTTGAATTGTCCGTATTCACCTTCAAGAGCGGTATTTTCTATAAAGGGAAAACGCTTTTTTACCGATTCAAAATACGATTCGGTTTCGTGCGCAATTTTCATTTTAGCATTATTTTTTGCCGCGCTATCCAAGGCTTCATTCAGCGAAATATAATGCTGTGCCTGCAATGAAAATGCAAAAAGTATACAAAAAATATTTATGATTTTTTTCATATTGTTTTATTTAGAAGATGAAGATTTTACGTTGGTTTTCCATAACAATAAAATAGGGAGAATGACTAATGTAGCAAGGGTAGAGGAGAGCAATCCTCCTATTACGACAGTGGCTAACGGTCTTTGAATTTCGGCACCTAAGCTGGTATTGACCGCCATTGGCAAAAATCCTAATGAAGCCACGGTTGCGGTCATCAATATAGGACGCAAACGGGTTTTGCAAATATCAAGAATATCTACAATTTGGAGTTGATTCACATCCAATTTTCGATTGATAACTTCATTAATAAGCACAATACCATTGAGCACCGAAATCCCAAAAAGTGCTATAAATCCTACACCCGCACTAATGCTGAAAGGAAGTCCGCGCATAGCCAAAAATAGAATACCGCCAATAGTAGAAAGTGGAACAATCGAAAATAATATCCAAACCAATCGCCAGTTTTTGAGAGTATATTGTAGCAACAATATGATAGCAATTAACGCTAACGGAACTACCAACATCAAACGATTTTTTGCATCTTTCAAATTTTGATAGCTGCCCCCATAACTCATATAATAATTGGTTGGAAATTGAATTTTTTTATTCACTTTGGCTTGTAATTCTTGCACTATGCTTTCTACATCACGACCTCGTGCATTAAACCCAATAATCATTCTTCTTTTTCCCAAATCGCGCTGAATTTGATTTGCGCCATTGATTAATTTTATTTCGGCTATTTCATTCAAAGGCACAATTTGTCCGTTATTGGTAGATAATTTGATTTGCTTAATCGATTCAATATCTTCTACTTGCGACTTATTGAGTTTTAGCGTAATGTCAATTTTTCGCTCGCCTTCATATAAATTTCCTACTACAGCACCTGCATTGGAAGCTTGAATTACTTTATTGATGTCATCAATGGATAAATCATAGTTTTGAAGTCGATTTCTGTCATACGAAATAATGATTTGTGGCACTCCTGTAATCGTCTCCAAGAATATATCCTCAGCGCCTTTGCAGCTTTTTACTTCTTTAAATATTTTTTCGCCATAATGCGCCAATGTATCCAAATTTTCGCCATATAATTTGCACACGACATCTTGTTTGGCTCCCGACAGCAACTCGTTGAAACGCATTTGAACAGGATATTGAAATGAAAATAAAACACCTGAAGCCAATTCAATTTTTTGACTCATTTTTTCTGCCAATTCATCAAAAGTACTCGCATTTTTCCATTCGCTTTTATCTTTCAAAATAACCATCATATCGGCTGCTTCAAGAGGCATCGGGTCCGTAGGAATTTCACCACTCCCTATTTTGGTTACTACTTGTTCTACTTCTTCAAAACTATCTTTTAGGATTTTTGCAGCAATGTTGCTATGTTCAATGGTCGCGCTTAGACTAGAACCTGTCAATAATCTAGTCTCTACCGCAAAATCTCCTTCAGCAATAATGGGGACAAATTCGCCCCCCATATTCATAAATAAGGCTACGCTACCTATAAAAAGTCCAATAAATGAATAAAGTAGTCCTTTTTTATATTCTAAAACTTTGTAAAAAAGCTTTTTGTAATTTTCTTCCAACTTTGAAATCATTCGTTCGCTCCACGCTATTGATGTATCGCCGCCTTTTTTTAGAAATAAGGCACTCATAGCAGGAATATAGGTCAAACTCAATACCAACGCACCCAAAAGCGCAAAAATAATGGTTTGAACCATTGGCATAAACATTTTCCCTTCAATTCCTTTAAGCGTAAATAATGGAAAATATACGATGATAATGATTAATTGACCAAAAAGCGCACTACTCATCAATTTATTCGTGTTATTCACAACCAATTGGTCAATATTATTCTTTTCGTGCAATTTGTCCTTGCTAATATGGTGCAAATAGAGTAGGATAGACTCAATAATAATAACCGCTCCATCCACGATGATTCCAAAATCGATAGCACCTAAACTCATCAAATTGCCACTCACGCCAAAAAAGTTCATCAGCATAATGGCAATAAGCATAGACAATGGAATGATAGAAGCGACAATAAATGCCGCTCTAAAATTTCCCAAAAAGAAAATTAAAACCAAAATAACGATAATGGCACCTTCGGTAAGGTTTTTCGCAACCGTTTTTATCGAATTATTGACTAATTTGGTTCTATCCAAAAAAGGTTTTATTTCTACACCTTTTGGAAGCAATTTTTTAATATCTTCCATTTTGAGTTTGATTTGAGAAATAACCACATTGCTGTTTTCGCCTTTTAGCATCATTACAATACCACCTGCCGCTTCGTTGCTACCGTTCATTATTAATGCGCCATATCTTGTAGCGGCGCCTTCTTTTACTTCCGCCAAATTTTTTAATAATATTTTGGTACCTGTTTTTTTGGAAACGACTAAGGTGTTTTCAATATCCGCAGGTGTTTTTAGAAGTCCCTCGGTAC
>JBEIDU010000077.1:0-4524 GCA_040383345.1 Chitinophagales bacterium
ATTGAAAATGCTCCACCGAATAAACGAGCTTGGTACGGGATGTTTCCACAATTAGGAGCCCCAATAGGTTTGTTATTATCGGGAGGGACTTTCTTAGTGTTAAGTGATACTTTATCGGAAGAAAACTTTTTTGATTTTGGATGGAGAATCCCTTTTGTATCTAGTGCTGTTTTGGTTCTTGTAGGATTTTATATCCGTTTAAAAATTACCGAAACCCCTTCTTTTGTTCAATCGGTAGAGACTAAAAAACAAGTCAAAATGCCTTTGTTTACCGTATTCAAATCGTATCAGAAAGAGCTTGTTTTTGGTACTTTGGCCGCAGTTACTACTTTTGTACTCTTTTACCTAATGACGGTATTCACATTAAGTTGGGCTACAACCGACTTGGGTTTTAGCAGAAGAGACTTTTTGATTATTCAACTTTTTTCTGTTTTATTTTTTATGATGGCTATACCTGTTTCAGCACTATTAGCGGATCGTTTTGGTCGAAGATTAATTTTGGTCACAATATCTCTTTTAATAGCTTTTTTCGGTTTGTTTTTCTCCTTCTTTTTTAATTCAGAAATTGCTAGTTTGGTTACTGTTTTTTCTTGTTTAGGAATGGGTTTAATGGGATTAACATATGGACCTTTAGGTACCTTTTTATCTGAATTATTTCCAACGGAAGTTCGTTACACTGGGGCTTCGATGACTTTTAATTTAGCAGGTATTGTAGGCGCTGCATTTGCTCCTATGATTGCTATTTGGTTGGCTAAAAATTATGGTATCGCTTATGTTGGATTCTATTTGTCTGGAGCTGCTTTGTTGACTTTTGTTTCACTATTAATAATTACTAAAAAGACACATCAGTTTTAATAGTATGAATAAATTCGGTTAAAGTAAATAGACTTACTTTTGCTCAAAATAGATTTTCATTGAAAACCAAAATCTTCCTAATAACGCCACCGTTTACCCAACTGAATACGCCCTATCCAGCGACAGCGTATATCAAAGGTTTTCTAAATACTAAAAATATAGAGTCAGTTCAGGCGGATTTAGGTATTGAAGTGATTTTAGAATTGTTTTCGAAACAAGGATTAGAGGTTTTGTTTGAGGTTCAAAGTTTAAAGTTAAAAGTTGAAAAACTGTCTCTCAATTCTCAACGAATTTTAGCTCTGAAAGACGATTATATTAAAACAATTGATGCTGTAATTGGCTTTTTGCAAGGAAAAAATCCAACATTAGCGCTACAAATTTGTCAAGAAGATTTTTTGCCGGAGGCTTCTCGTTTTTTACAATTAGAAGAAATGGATTGGGCATTTGGAACCATGGGAACGCAAGACAAAGCCAAGCATTTAGCTACTTTATACCTTGAAGATATTTCGGATTTTATCGTAGAATGTGTAGATGAAAATTTTGGTTTTAGCCGTTATGCCGAACGATTGGGAAGAAGCGCCAATTCGCTTGATGAATTATACCAAGCTTTACAAAAACAACCAACCTATATTGATGAAATCCTAATTACAATTTTAAAGAAAAAAATAGAAATTATTCAGCCTAATTTTTTTTTGATTTCAGTTCCTTTCCCAGGAAATTTATATGCTGCCTTTCGCTCGGCTCAATGGGTCAAAAAAAACTATCCAGCTATCAAAATCGCTATGGGTGGTGGTTTCCCAAATACGGAATTACGTTCGCTTTCTGATAAAAGGGTTTTTGAATTTTTCGATTACATTACTTTAGACGATGGAGAACTTCCTGTCGAATTACTAATTGAAAATGAGTATAAGACAAGCGATAAGGAATACAAACGTACGTTTCTTCTAGAAAATGGAGAAGTAGTATATAAGAACAATTCAAAAAGGTTGGATTACAAGCAATCCGAGGTTGGTACGCCTGATTATTCGGATTTAGTATTGGATAAATACATCTCTGTTATTGAAATAGTCAATCCAATGCACCGTATGTGGAGCGATGGTAGATGGAATAAACTCACGATGGCTCATGGTTGCTATTGGGGAAAGTGTACTTTTTGTGATATTTCGTTGGATTATATTAAAATTTATGAACCTATTGCTGCCAATTTACTTTGTGATAGAATAGAGGAAATGATTGCACAAACAGGACAAACAGGATTTCATTTTGTAGACGAAGCAGCGCCACCAGCATTAATGAGAGCTTTAGCTCTAGAAATTATTCGAAGAAAGTTAACGATTACATGGTGGACTAATATTCGATTTGAAAAAAGTTTTTCAAAAGATTTATGTCAGTTGTTGAAAGCTTCAGGTTGCATTGCTGTTTCTGGTGGATTAGAGGTAGCTTCCGACCGATTATTGAAACTCATTGATAAGGGAGTTACTGTTGAACAAGTAGCCAAAGTAACTCGAAATTTTACCCAATCAGGAATTATGGTGCATGCCTATTTAATGTACGGGTATCCCACACAAACAGTTCAGGAAACCGTTGATAGTCTGGAAATGGTGAGGCAATTGTTTGAAGTTGGAGTTTTACAATCTGGCTTTTGGCATCAATTTGCAATGACCGCTCACAGTCCAGTGGGGATGTTTCCAGAAAAATTTGGAGTTATAAAAGAGTCTGAATCGATAGGTGCTTTTGCCAATAATGATATTAATTATCGAGACAAGACTGGAGTTGACCATGATAAATTTAGCTTTGGGTTAAAGAAATCACTGTTCAATTTTATGCACGGCATTTGCTTTGATTACCCATTACAAGATTGGTTTGAATTTAAAATTCCTAAGACAAAAATCCCCAAAGATTTTATTTACAATGCACTACATGAAGAAATAGATTTTAACATAAAACCCAATGCTAAAATAGTTTGGTTAGGAGGGAAGCCCACTATTGAACATTTTACTAAATCTAAAAAGGGAAGCTCGTGGGAAATCATGAAATTGGTTTTTCATGACAAAAAAGAAAGTTTCACTATTCAGTTAAATAGACAAGAAGGCGAATGGTTGGTCAAAATGCTTGAAAAAGTAACGGTCTTCAACTCAAAAAAATATACTTTTCAAGAAATAAAATTAGATTTTGAACTTAATTTAACTGATTTCGAACTTTTTTGGCACTCAAAACCAATATATACTATGAGGGATTTTGGATTATTGATTATATAAATTCAAATAGTTTATTGTTTTTTATAAAAAACTATATTTTCATTAAAAAAATATTTTACATTTATGACAAATTATAATTTTTTGTGAATGCTACCTCAATTTTATGAATAAACTATTCAATCTAAAAATATACTCCAAGCTACTATTTTTGATTATTGGAACAAGTATATTGTTTTTTATTCTATATATTTCTCTTTACATATATACAATTCAACAAGAAAAAGAAGTATATAAAACAACTGATAATCAGTTTAATAGCGAAATTATCTCACTTTTTAATTTAAATTCAAAAACTCATTTGGCTACAATTAAAGATGTAACCTATTGGGATGATTTGGTCAAGTATACACAAACTAGAAATAAGGCATGGTTTGATCGGTTTATTGGAGGTGAATTTGATTCTTATGAAATGGATTACATAGGTATTTATGGATTAGATAACGTTTTAATTGATAGAATCATTACTCCTAGAATTAAAACTGAAAATTTTATATCGAAACAGTTTTTACTGGGATTGTATAATAACAGAATATCAAAGTTTTATGTTAAAATACCTGAAGGAATAGTAGAAGTTTTTGCAGCAACTATTCATCCTTCTAATGATCCAAAAAAGAATAAGACAAATCCATCGGGTTATTTTATAATGGCTCGATTAATTAGTCCATCTTTCATAGCAAATTTAGAAAAAATAAGTAGCTCAAAAATTGAATTGGTAAATGCTAATTTCAGCAAAGAGCAAGATATTGAATCTGTTGTTGTTCCAATTAATTTATACGACTGGAAAAATAGAGTAGTAGCAAAATTGCTTTTTGAAAGATCTTTTAATCTTGATTTTAGAAGCGCAAAAAAGATACTAATTATTATCATAATCGCTTTTATTTTGAAAATAGTTGTATATCTCTGCTATTCAAAAAGATGGATGTATTCTCCACTCAAGACTATTACAAATATTCTTGAAACAGGAAATGAAGACGCTATCGATGATTTGAAGAAAGCCCCAGGTGAATTTGGTTATATTGGAAATCTTTTTGAGGAGAATAGTAATCAACGAAAGCAATTGATGATTGCGAAACAAAAGGCGGAAGAGAGTGATAAACTCAAATCTTCTTTTTTAGCCAATTTATCACATGAGATTAGAACACCGATGAATGCTATTATTGGTTTTAGCGATTTGTTGAATGACTCAAAATTAAGTGAAAAAGATAAAGCAGAGTTTTTGAAAATTATTCGAAATAGTGGTACAAATTTAGTTTCGATTATTGAAGACCTGCTCGAAATGTCTAAAATTGATGCCAAGCAGATTTCACCAAAATTAATCAGTTTTGATTTGAACAAGACTATTCAGGATTTGTACGATACCATAAAAGTTATAATTCCTGCAGAAAAAAAGATTGACTTTTATGTATTAGAG
>JBEIDU010000078.1:0-4299 GCA_040383345.1 Chitinophagales bacterium
AGGTCCCACCTCTTCCCATTCCGAACAGAGAAGTTAAGCTCCGTCAAGCCGATGGTACTGCAGTAAAATGTGGGAGAGTAGGTCGCCGCCACAATATTTAAAAAGCCTTGCTAAAATTTAGCAAGGCTTTTTTTATTTATATAAAGTGAGTGTAATTTTTTTAAGCTTTATTTTTTAAAATATTATTAGCAGCTACAATGGCACTTGTCCAAGCATTTTGAAAGTTGAATCCTCCTGTAATACCATCTATATTGAGGACTTCCCCAATAAAATAGAGTTTTGGGTAGGTTAATGATTCCATAGATTGGGTATTTATAGCTTGGGTATCTATACCACCCGCAGTTACAAATTCGTCTTTAAAGGTAGTTTTTCCATTGATGGTGTATACATTATTGGTGAGTAGCTGGATAATTTTATTTTCTTCTTTTTTGCTTATATCATGCCATTTTTTGGAAGGATTTATTTCTGCTTTTGAGAGAAAGTAATCCCATAATCTATTTGGGATTGGCTCTGGCTTAAAATTTGTAACTAATGCATTGCCATGGATTTGTCGGTTGAAAGTAATTCGCTTTTGTACATCTTGTTCCTTTTCATCTCCTAACCAATTTACAGATATATCAAACTTATAGTTTTTTTCATTGAGGTAGAAAGCACCCCAAGCGGATAGTTTTAAGATAGCTGGGCCACTTAATCCCCAGTGTGTAATTAAAAGAGGACCTGTTTCTTTATAAGGACTTGAGATGATTTTTAATTGTGCTTGAGGAACAGAAAGCCCCATGAGCTGTGTAAGTGTTTTGTCGTCTATTTTAAATGTAAAAAGCGAGGGAACGGGAGCAATGGTTGTATGAGGAAGTGATTGGTTGAAACAATTGAGTTCACGTGCTTTTTGTGCGCCACCTATTGCTATGACTATATAGTCGTATTGAAGGGTATGTGAATTTGTAGAAACTTGGTATGAATTTGAGATTTGTGAAACATCTTGAATTTCGGTGTTAAGGAATATTTCAATATTAGGCTTATTGAGTTCTTTTTGAAAGCAATCTATAATGGTTTGTGAGGAGTTGGTCGTAGGAAAAATTCGACCATCTTTTTCTATTTTAAGTGCTATACCTCTTTTTTGAAACCAATATACAAGGTCGTTTGGTGAAAAAATATCAAAATTGTTTTTTTGAATCTTTGCCCCACGAGGATAATTTTTTGTGAATTGTGCTGGAGAGATATATTGATGGGTAACATTGCAGCGCCCACCACCACTTATTTTAACTTTTTTGAGGAGTTCGTTACTTTTTTCATAAATATGTATAGTTGCATTTTTGTTTTCTGCTAATTTAATAGCACAGAATACTCCTGAAGCACCTCCTCCAATTATGGCTATTTTCACTATTTTTTCTATATAATTTGATTCATAAGATATTGATAAAATCAAAAAAGTCCAATTAAGTTTTTATTTGCGCTTTATTTATGTAATATTTGTAATAAATATAAGCCTTTAAAGGTATTGGTCCATGTATTGATTTAACTTCAATTTAAAATATTTAATAGAACAAATATAGGATATTGATCTGAAAAAAAGCTGGCTATAAGTACAGCCAGCTTTTATGTATTATTAATATTGTAAAATGATTAGATGCTTAAAGTAGCTAAAACGCTGTTCATATTTCTTACCGCATCGGCACTTTTTGCAAACAATGTTTTTTCTTCATCATTTAATTCTAATTCAACGATTTTTTCCCAGCCATTTTTTCCAATTACAACAGGAACACCCAAGCAAATATCATTTTGTCCGTATTCTCCATCTAATTTTACACAACAAGGGAAAACTCTTTTTTCATCTCTAACAATAGATTCTACCAATGCAGCACCTGCGGCTCCTGGAGCATACCAAGCGGAAGTGCCCAATAAAGCTGTCAGTGTAGCACCACCCACCATCGTATCTGCAGCAACTTTTGATAGAGTTTCTGCTGAAAGTGTTTTAGATACAGGTACTCCTTGGCAAGTAGCCAAACGTGTCAATGGAATCATGGTAGTATCACCATGCCCTCCTATTACAGTGGCTTGAAGGTCATGCTGAGAGCATCCCATAGACATTTGTAAATATGTTTTGAAACGACTGCTATCCAAGATACCTCCCATACCAATAATTCTATTTTTTGGCAATCCTGTAGACTGTAATGCCAAATAGGTCATAGTATCCATTGGGTTTGAAATTACTACAATAATAGCCTCTGGAGAATGTTTTAGGATATTTTCACAAACCCCTTTTACAATTCCTGCATTGATTCCAATCAATTCTTCACGAGTCATACCTGGTTTTCTAGGAATTCCAGAAGTGATCACTACTACGCTACTTCCTGCCGTTTTTGAATAGTCATTTGTACTCCCTGTAACTTTGGTGTCAAATCCTAAAAGAGAAGCTGTTTGGGTCATATCCAATGCTTTTCCTTCAGCAAAACCTTCTTTAATGTCCAATAAAACTAATTCTTCGCATAGTTCTTTTCTAATGATATTATCGGCACATGTAGCTCCAACTGCTCCTGCACCTACTACTGTAATTTTCATTTGGTATAATTTTAAGTTAAAATTTTTTAAGGTGCAAAATTGAGTACTTTTTTTTAAATAATCCATTAAAAATGAATAAAAATGTTATTTTTGTATTAAATAATGTAGAAAGAGCCTACAGAAATTGTAAATTAGATATGTACTTATAGTTTTTAATAATTTAGATTATGAAAATCGCTGTTTTTCCAGGTTCATTTGATCCCATTACAATAGGACATGTAGATATTCTCAAGCGAAGTATTCCTTTGTTTGACAAAATAATTATTGCAATAGGCGTCAATACTCAAAAAAAGTATCTGTTTCCGCTAGAACAGAGAATGGCGTGGATAGAAAAAGTATTTAAAGATTATAAAAATGTAGAGGTAGCCCACTATCAAGGCTTGACTATTAATTATTGCAAGGAACGAGGTGCAGAGTATATTTTGAGGGGAATTCGTTCGGCAGCAGATTTTGAATATGAAAAAACCATAGCGCATCTCAATCATAGTATGAATACCAATCTTGAAACTATACTCATGTTATCCCCTCCAGAATATTCTTCTATTTCGTCTACAATTGTTCGAGAAATTATTTTGGGAAAAGGAGATGTGTCTATGTTTGTCCCATCTGAAATTGCTAGCGAAATGTTGTTATCTCAATAAATCAAAGGTACTTGTATGTTTTTTTAAAACACCTTCTTTGCGATAAACTACAGTACATAGGTAACTTCCGTTTTGTTGAATTTCGCCTTTATATCTGCCATCCCAGCCTACTTGGTCGCCAGTTCCATAATAAATGATTTCTCCAATTCTGTTAAAAATAATCATAGAAATGATTTCAATTGTTTTTTGATAGTCGGGTTTGAAAATATCATTTATAAAATCACCATTAGGAGAAAATGCAGTAGGTAAAGAAAAAGATCGTTCTTTTTCTTTAGGAGAGATTTTAAAATTAGCATTTGATATACAATTATTGCTATCTATGGTTTTTAGAAAAATATTAATTTCTTTATCCATAGAAAACATTATGCTTCTAGAAGAATCATTTTTATAATTCCAATTATATTTTTTTGCAGAAATATTACTACTTAGCCATATTGTATTTCCAATGTATTGAGTTGTTTTTGGAGAATCAATAATTTCCAAAGTTGGAGATTTGAAAATAGTTAGAAAAACCTTTTGAATTGAGCTATCACATGAAATATTGTTTTTAAAAACATTATTAATAATAAACGAGGTATCTTTTTTAAAAAAAAATCCTGAAAAGAAAACGGAATCGCATCCTTTGATAATTGAATCTTTTAAGATTGTAGTCTTGAGTATTTTTATGGGTTGAAGTCTATATATACTATCACATCCAAAAGTAGAAAAAATCGTATCATTTATAATTATGTCATTAAGGTAGTTTTTATTTTTATACAGGAGTTCATTACATCCAAAGATAGGATTAGCGGTATCTTTTTTTAATGTTAATACATCCAAATACAAAGAAATAATGGAGTCACATTTTTTATCTAATGATATTGTTTTTGTATAAATACCTGGGGTTTTATATGAGTTTCCATAAAATGTATAGCTATTCCCCTGAATAATACACACTTGCTCTTTTCTTGTTTTGGATTTGTTTATAATAATTTTTTGTGATACTATCAATGAATCGCATTGTCCTACTTTGGTACGAAGGGTGTCTTTGAGAAGTGTGTCACTAAAAAAAGTTCGCCCCAAATAGGTAATACTGCTACATGAATCTAAAACTGGATTA
>JBEIDU010000079.1:0-4100 GCA_040383345.1 Chitinophagales bacterium
AAAAACAAGTAATTAAAAATTAAAAAAATGGGATACAGACTAACCGCAAAAAAGAAATTGATTTCATGGTCTTACGGCGTAAATCAAAAAATTGAAGCAGGAGAAACATTTGTTATTGAAAGTAATAATCTAAACGGTCATTACCTAAAACAAGCTATTGAAAAATCAAAAGGTGTAAGAATGAATAGTTCAATTTCAAGTACGCCTTCAGAAAATGATTGGATTATTGAGAAATTTTAGTAAAGAACCAACAAAAACGAAATTATGATACTAGAAACAATTGAAAACATAAAAAATCATCCCTTTACTTTTATGCAGTTATCGGATAAGGAGAAATTTCATACCGGATTAATAGCCTATGCAATTAAAGAATATCCAAAATTTCTAAATTTGTTACTTAATGATGGTAGAAATTATTTAGCAGGTGACAAATATAAAGTATTGGTAGAGCATGATTCTACAGACATTTTAATTGTTGATGAATATTGTTATGACGAGCCAGAGAAGTTTCCTGGTAAAGATAAAATTACTCCTTTTGCTGTCCTTGAAGTTAAGTTTAAAAGTGCGATGCATTCTTCTAAGAAAAACGAAGATGTTATTCCGCAATTAACTAAATATGAGGATAAATATAAGAAGCACAATCCGCAATTTATTTATATCTATTTATTTGATGAGCCAGAGGTACAAAGTCATTTTTCAAATACATGGCGATTTATAAGCTATAATGATTTGGTCACCATGTTGGAACCAGTATATGGTGCTGGTCATGAAGGTGATATTCAAATAATTGGTGCTTGGATTTCTTATATTAAATTAATGGTTGAGTTTTCAAAATTTGTTAAAAACCAAGCATTATATAGTTTAAAAACCGCCTATCAAAGTAATGATACCATTGGAGCTTTAATTCATGATATAAAAATGAGAGGTTTGGTGGATCATTATCGTTATTCCTTATTTTTAACCTCGTTATTAAAATCTGAGCTAGTTAAAGTTCCGTTATTAAAATACACTAAAAATAAAGAGGAAATAAAAACGGATTGTATTTACTACTTAATAGATAATACGCACGGAAATGGGTTGATACATTTTGAAATCTTCAATGGTAAAACTACATATGGCATTCAATGGCAATCTTCATTATTGAAATTATACATGCATGCAGATTCTAAAAATAATGTTGAACGAGATGCAGAATTACTAGCAATGGCCACTAAATTATTTGGTGAAGGTACATATACCCTTAATAAAGATGGTGTTTTTAGATCTATTTCTATTTACAAAGACCTATCGTGGGATATTTATGACGACCAAAATGATAAAATTGCTATTATTGCTGATTGCTTAAATAAACTAGCACAGACAAATAAATAATACACGTTATATTCTCAATTAAAAATCCTCAAAAGGTTCATCCAATTGAGGATTTTTTTCATAATCAAACGAAAGTTTGCGTATTATGAGTTAATATGCTATTTTTATATAAATTCAATTCGTTAATACAAATAATTTTATGCGCGTACTCTCTAAATCCCGTTTTAAATTAGGTCTAGAATGTCCTAACAAACTATTTTTTACAAATGATAAAACATTTGCGAACAAAAAGGCTAGTGACTCTTTTTTACAATCGTTGGCAGAGGGTGGGTTTCAAGTAGAAGCGTTAGCAAGATTGCATTATCCAGATGGTATTTTTATTGATGCAGAAGCGTTTGATTATGAAAAAGCCGTTGCGTTAACTAATGAAGCCCTGGTACAAGAACAAGCGATACTTTATGAAGCTGCTTTTTTAGTGGATGGATTTTATGTTCGGTGTGATGTTTTAGTGAAAAATGGAAATAAAATAAGGTTGATAGAAGTGAAAGCAAAATCATTTGACCCATTAAACGAGCATTTATTTATAGGTAAAAATGGTGCTTTAGTAAGTGGTTGGAAACCGTATTTGTTTGATTTGGCTTTTCAAAAGAAAGTAGTTCAAATGGCTTACCCTGGTTTTGAAATTGCTGCCTATTTTATGATGGCTGATAAAACCAAAAAAGCTACAATTGATGGATTAAATCAATTATTTAGAATTTCAAAAGATGGAAATCCAAGAACGGAACTTATTCAAAAAGTAAATTCATTATCTGAAATCGGCCAATCGGTATTGTCAGAAATAAATGTTGATACTATTATAAATGCAATTATAGAAAATCAATATCCATACTATGCCAATTTAAATTTTTCTGAGGCAATGGAATTGTTTCGAAATGCCTATCATGAAAAAAAATATTTAAACTGGCCTTTACAATTTAGTACTTGCAAAAAATGTGAGTTTACTTCCTCAATGGATGATAAAGCAAATGGGTTACAATCTGGTTTTGAGTATTGTTTTAAAGAACAATTGAACTGGACGGAATCGGATTTTAAAAAACCAAATGCTATGGAAATTTGGAACTATAGAGGCAAAAATTTGATTGAAGAAAATCGGTTGTTTTTAGATGATTTAACTGAAAACGACATTTCAATTTCGCCAGTAGCAGGTAAAATTTCGCCAAGTGAGAGACAATGGATTCAAGTAGAAAAGGCAAGAAGTAACGACGATTCCATTTTTGTAGAAAAAGAAGGATTAAAAGCAGAAATGGCCAATTGGGTTTTTCCATTACATTTTATAGATTTTGAAACTAGCACTGTGGCACTTCCATTTACCGCAGGAAGAACCCCATACGAGCAAGTTGCATTTCAGTTTTCGCATCATGTGTATTATGAGGATGGAACAATTGAACACCAAACAGAATTTATTAGCAATACACCTGGAGAATTTCCAAATTTTATATTTGCCAGAGCTTTAAAAAGTGCATTGGATTCTGATACTGGTACTATTTTTCGTTTTGCCACTCATGAGAATTCTATTTTAAATGCTATTATTGTGCAACTTAACGCATCAAATGAACCTGACAAAGATGTGTTAATATCTTTCCTTAAAACCATTACAGTTTCTAAAAAAGACAGCGTAGAAAATTGGAGTGGATTACGCAAAATGGTCGACTTAAATTTGATTGTTAAAGAGTACTATTACAATCCCCACACAAAAGGTTCGAATTCTATAAAAGCTGTTTTACCAGCATCTTTACACTCTAGCAATTTTTTAAAATCAAAATATGCCAATCCAATTGGTAGCATAAATGTTGGAAGTAAAAATTTCGATGAGTCACATGTTTGGTTATCGGTTTCTAATAATGAAGTCGTAAATCCGTATAAAATGCTTCCATCACTTTTTGAAAATTGGTCACAAGTGGATAAGGATGATATTGTATCTGAATTGGATAGTATTGCAGATGGAGGTGCAGCCTTGACTGCTTACGCTAAATTGCAATATGAAGATATGACTATGGAAGAGCGAACAGAAATAACTTCTGGTTTATTAAAATATTGTGAATTGGATACACTTGCTATGGTAATGCTATATGAGCATTTGGTAGAGTTAACAACGTAGTTGGGTATTGGGTATAGGGTGATGGGTTTGAGGTTTGGTTTTAGTTTGTAAAACGGTTGATGGGTATTATCGAATTATTGATAGTATTTTTTTGGGTTGTTTTACGAATGCTGAACCATTCCAATTGTATTTATATATGACACTTTGCCCAGATAGTTGAAATCCAGTTGTAAGATAAACGAAAAGCGTATGTTCATTATCTTCTAGGAAATAAATACTTTTTGAAAACGAATCGGTTTTTTGGGTATGGTATTCTTTGATAATTGGTTTTTTTCTTGGTTTTTGTGGGTTTCTTTTATCAACTATATATTCCCATTCAAAACGTCCAATTTCAGTAATTGTATCAAAAGATTGGGCATAATATTGAAAAAGCCACGATGTCATGGCTTTAGTTAAAAAGTGGGGTAGTTCGTTTTTTGGTGTTACATTCACAATAAATAGTTTAAAATTTCATTCCAATTTGGAAACTTTTCTGACCCAAACTGAATCCATTCGCCTTGAAATTTGTCGGCGCCATTATTAGGTCGGTCATCAATTAGTATATCACCTTTTAGTAAGTCTTTTCGATGTGTTAATATAAGTTTTCTATTAACTACAACACCAAATTGTTCTTCTAACCACAGTCGCTTAT
>JBEIDU010000080.1:0-3835 GCA_040383345.1 Chitinophagales bacterium
CAATCCTGCTCTTTTGGCTAATTTTGGATTTAAGCCTAATTACGCTGCCATAGTAGCACATAAATTGGCTGTTTCTCTAGAGTGCATCAATAAATTTTGTCCATAACTAGAACGGAAACGCATTCTTCCAATATAACGAATCAATTCCGGGTGCATTCCTTGAATATTCAAATCCAAAATAGTACGCTCACCAATTTCAACAATATGATCTTCTAATTGTTTTTGAGTTTTTAAAACTACTTCTTCAATACGTGCTGGATGAATTCTTCCGTCAGCTACCAATCTTTGAAGTGAAAGACGAGCAATCTCTCTTCTAATTGGATCAAATCCAGAAATTATAATAGCTTCTGGTGTATCATCTACTACGAGCTCACAACCTGTAGCAGCCTCAATTGCACGAATATTTCTTCCTTCACGACCGATTATTTGACCTTTTTGGTCATCGCTTTCAAGATTGAAAACCGATACTGTATTTTCAATAGCATGTTCCGAAGCCGTTCGTTGAATCGTTTGAATAATTACTTTTTTAGCTTCTTTATTTGCCTTATTCATCGCTTCATCATACACTACTTTTGCTTGACGCATAGCTTCACTTTCTACCTTTGATTTTACGGCTTCTAGCAATTGTTCTTTAGCTTGTTCTTTGGACAAACCAGATATTTTTTCTAATTCTTTTAGATACGTTTCATGTTGTTTATCCAATTCGGATTTCTTAGAATCCAATGTTTCTTTCAATTTATCTAATTGCAATTTCTCATTCTCTACTTCTTTTTCTTTTCTTGAATGATTTTCAATTTTTTGGTTTAATTGATTTTGTCTATTTTTTAAATCATTTTCTTTCTGAACTAATTTTGATTCACGTTCTCTTGTTGACGAATCAAAATCTGCCGTTTGCTTCAAAATTTCTTCTTTAGCTTCTATCAATTTATTTTTATGGATAGTATCCGCTTCTTTTTTGGCATTCTCTACGATTCTCAAGGCTTCTTTTTTACTTTCTTCTTCCAATTTTTCTACATCGGCCGAAACACTTTTCTTACCTATAAAAAATCCCACTGCTACACCTACTATCCCTAGTACTACAGCTATTATCATTGTTAAATCCATTCTTAATTATTTTATTTACTTGTTAAATCATTTACTTAACCAAAAAAGTTCTATAAAATGATAATTGTATATTACTCAATTTCCGCCAATAAGGCTTCTAATTCTTTTAATTGAGGTTCAATTTCTGAATCCGTATCTGAATTGGTATTATTAAGCTGCTGAGCAGTCAATTGAAGCAAACACATAGCCAAGTAATCTTGAGTATCACGTGCATCGTATTGAGCTTTTAATTGATCAATTCTTGCATTAATATTTTTAACAATTCGCAATACTTTATCTTCATCTTGCTTATGAATTTTCAATGGATATTGACGACTAGCAATCATTACATCTATGCTTATTCTATCTTCCATTATATCTTATCTAATACTTTTATACAATTATCAATTTGTAAAATATAGCTATCGATTTTGTCTTTTAGCTCTTTCTTGGACAAATTTTCGGGTGCTAAATTATAAAAATTTAATTTATTCTCGAGGTTTTCTTTTTCAAATAGTAAGTCATCACATTTTTTACGCAATACATTCATAGCATCTTCATTAGCTTTAACTTCTATGTTTAATTGATTTTGAAGTTGTATAATCTGCTCATCTTTTTGAACCACTTGCTCATGTAATATGGAATTGGTTTCTTTCAATACATGTACTTTTTTCAATATTCTTTCTATTCTATCTATCATAAATTAATGCTTTAAATTTGACTAAAAAAAGGGAAAAAGAAAATCAAGATGTTGGGTTTTTATAGATGTATTACACCTCAAAATCCTTATTCCCTATATCTATAATTAATGGCTAGCTTCTGCAACTACTTCTATCACCTCAGGCACCATTCGCTTTAAAAGACCTTCTATGCCAGATTTTAATGTTATTTGTGAGGAAGGACACCCACTACAACTTCCTTGCATGGAGAGTGTTACAACACCATCATGAAAAGATTTAAATGCAATAAAACCACCATCACTTTCTACAGCTGGCTGTACATATTTTTCCAACAATACTTTAATTTTTCCTTCTATGGACTCATCAAAGGTTTCAGTGGCATTTTCCTTCATTTTTGCATCTACAAAAGCCTTAGTTACTACGTCAAAATTATTTTGAAAATACATTTTCAAATATTCTTTTACTTCATGCATGTATTCGTACCAATCATTATCAGTACTTTTTGAAATTGTAACAAAATTATTAGAAACAAATACACCAGAAATCCATTCGAATTTTTCATATAAGGAATCTGCCAATGGTGAATCTCCTGAATTCTGAGTTCGTTTTGAATCAAAAATCATATTGGGTAATAAGACCTTATTCACCAAAAATTTCATACTATCTGGATTCGGCGTTTGTTCTAAATATATTTCTATTGGTAAATTCATAGTTAAAAATTTATAGCATTTTTTGCTGATTGCAAATTTAATTTTTTTTAGTCTAATGACTCAAAAAAGTTATTTTTTTTGAATAATTATCATTTTGGGATAAAAGTGAATGAAATTAATAGTATCTATTAACCATTTTTCATTTGAAAAAGAAGCTTTAGAGATGCTGGATGGAATAAAATCAATCAAGGATCTAAAAAATTCTACAGTTGACAATCCTTGATATTTTTTATCGGTATCAAAGGAACATGCATGGATATCTTCAATGATATAAAGTCCTTTTGAGGACATCTTTGGATATAAGCTCAAAAATGATGAAACGACATCAAAAGACATATGGCTTCCATCATCTATTATTACTTCAAAATTATATTCCCGAGTCAAAGCATCTAAAAAAATGCTATCCGATTGATTACCTACTAGAGTTTTAATTCGTTTTTCATCAAAAAAAGACTTATCGTATATATCAATTCCAACAATTTGTGCTTTTGGAAAATATTTTTTCCACATTCGAAGACTTCCACCTCCAGACTCATTATTTGAACCTCCACCAATTCCAATCTCTAGCATATCAAAGGAACTTTTTCTTAAATCATCAAAATACAACATATATATAGCCGTATAACCATGCAATTCATGCTTATCTGTTCCATATACATTAGCCATTTGTGATAGATTTGCATCTATTACATCCAGCCAAATATCTTTACACAAATCTCGAATGAATTTTCTATTTTTTGAGTTGATTTTTCTCCAAAAAAATAAAAAAAATGATTTCAAATTCAAAAATTAAATATGTATTGCTCTATTTTCTGTAGCCGCCAAACAGGCTTCTTTGAATGCTTCGGAGAATGTAGGGTGTCCAAAACAAGCCATGCCTATATCCTCTGCAGAAGCTCTAAATTCCATGGCAATAGCACCCTGCATTATCATATCTGCTACTCTTGCACCTACCATTTGTACGCCAAGAATTTCATCGGTATCTTTATGTGCCAATACTTTGATAAATCCATCGGTATCATTGCTGGCTCTCGCTCTTCCACTGGCTTTGAATGGGAATTTTCCCGCTTTGTATGGCGTACCATCTTTTTTCAATTCATCTTCTGTTTTCCCAACTCCTGCAGCTTCAGGCCAAGTGTATGCAACTCCTGGTATTAAATTATAATTGATATGTGGTTTTTTGCCTGCTAATAATTCTGCGACGAATACTCCTTCTTCTTCTGCCTTGTGTGCAAGCATTGGGCCATCTATTACATCTCCAATAGCATAAACATTTTCAACACTTGTTTGCAAATGATGATTTACAGGTATTTTATTTCTATGATCCAACGTTACTCCTATTTTTTCCAATCCCAAACCATC
>JBEIDU010000081.1:0-3512 GCA_040383345.1 Chitinophagales bacterium
GCAATGTTCTCCGGAGATTCATTATTTAATACTCGAATCAATAAGGCTATAATTCCTTTAGTAATAATGGCATCAGAATCCGCTAAAAAGCTCATAGAATCATTCACATATTCCGATTTTAACCAAACTCGTGACTGACAACCTTCAATGATTTGAGTATCATCTTTTTGATTTTCAGATAACTGCGGCAATTCCTTTCCTAAATCGATAATGTATTCATACTTTTCCATCCAATCATCAAACATGGAAAATTCATCAATAATAGCTCGTTGTTTCTCTTCAATTGACATACTACAAAATTACGAAAAGTATTGAGAGCTTATCTTAAATTATAATTGACAAATACAAGCGTAGCACCTTGGCCATATTTAGATGGATCAGCATCAGAGGTTTGGACACCTGAATATTTTGTCAACATAGTTCGCACCTCGCTCCGTAATACACCTTCTCCAACGCCATGAATAACAACAAAACGGGAAATTCTTTTATCCAACATTTTCTGAACGAATTCATTCGCTTTTCGCAATTGAAAGAATAAGATTTCAGAATTTGTCAGATTCTTATTTAAAATTTGAAATTGCTCAAGATGTAAATCTATCTCTGGTAAATCACCCTTTTCAACATGACTAATTTTAGGCTTAAGCGATTCTTCTAGATCTTTGATAACAATATTTTCCCTGTAATTCTCACTGTGAATTTTTACCAAATTAACTCTTAAAACAACTAATTCTATACCAAATTCATTTTCGACAAGATATTTAGAAAGATTTATCTCTTTCTTAATGATTCCAAAACCAGTCTCGTGAAAAAATCTTACTTTTTCACCGATACAAAACTCCATAATCAATAAAAAATGGATTAACTACTAGTAGAAAATAAAGGGGTATAACAAAAGATGCTAACCAAAAAATGACAATGCCTAATTTTACTAATAAAGGTGTATCATTAGCCATAGGAGCAACCAAATAATAATTGACTTGATCTGCAAGCATTCGATTTATCTCATCCTCTTCTTCCTCGTTTTCTTCCATCCCTTTAAGTCTTCGTAACATAGAGCTATTATCTAGTATTACTTCTTTCATTGCCGCGTATCCTTTATTAGATAAATCATTGTAATCAATAACGTAATCAATATTTTTTTGACGGAATATTTTTCGCATATAATATCTTTTCTGAACATTTCTCACCCTAAATGCCAAGAAAAATCCAAATCCCATCAAATACCAATTATCCAGAAAAAAACCAGATAAAATTAGGGTTAACGATGATATTAATGAAAAAATTAGTAAAAACAAATCAGAGTCTTTAGACACCAAAAGCCGAAGTAATTGACCCCCATCTAATGGATCAAGAGGAAGAAGATTTATACTATTTAATGCTATAAATACAATGGCTATAAGAAAATATATCTCATTCGGATATTGTGAATTAACGACTAAAAATAAAAATCCAAGTAGCATACCAGGAAATGGCCCGGCTGCCACCACGAGCAGACTTTCAAACTGTGAATACTTCTTTTTCTTTCCATTTACAAACGCTCCCATTAATGGAATAAAAATCATTACAACATTTTGATATCCAAATATTTTCATTAAAAAGAAATGACCTAATTCATGAATAATTAAAGCAATTACTAAAATTAGTATAAATGAAATTTGATCGCTAAAGAAATAAGCAAAAGCCAGAATAAACAAAAACAAGGATCCAATAGTATATAACCAAGAGAAATGCTCTTTAGTTTCTTCAAGAATTGGTTTTGGTGGGTAAAAAAGCTCGTTGTCGTAATTATCCATAGAAGTACAAAGATAGTTCATTCAACAATCCACGCGATATAGTTGCTGATATAATGAAAAAAAACAAGATGGTTTGTATAATGGCATATTGTTTGTAAATTGCAGCATTAAAATAAAACGTATGAAAGCACTAAAATTTTTAACCGTAGGATTAGTTATGTTTAGCTCAACCATGGTTTTCAGCCAAAAAACTGCTGAAGAAAAAGCAACCTCGCAGACAGCCAAAATGAAAACTGAGCTTGGCCTATCAGATGAACAAAGCGCTAGAGTGAAAGAAATCAATTTGGGAATTATTCAAAAAAACGAAGGAATAATGAATAATGCCAGCCTTTCTGAAACTCAGAAAAAAGAAATTTTAAAATCTAACAACGAAGCTCGCATGTCAATGCTAAAAAATGTTCTTTCTTCAGAACAATATACAAAACTTGAATTATCTATTGAAAAACGCAAAAACCAAAGGTTAAAATCTAAAGTAAAAGCAAAAAAGGAAAACAAGAAAGTTATAAAAGATTAATCGCTACAGAAATCAATAATGAGACTATCCAAGAGGGTAGTCTTTTTTATTTACATGCATTTGGTGTAATATTCCATAAGCCCTTATAAAATTTCGGAAATCGGTAAAATTTCTTTTGTATACTCAATAGACGGTCCTGCACACCAAATATTTTGATAGGTCGAACTAAATTCAGCTTTTTCATTCCCTTAATAAAAATAAGCGCTTTAAACCATTTTTTTACTCTTTTATTCTTATCTACTTTCTCTTCACAACAAACTTGCAATTGTTCCTTGAATCTGAAATTTGATTTATTAACAATTTAATTAATCCCGAATGGTTTTCCTAATTTTGATTCAATACTTCTAATTGTATTTCTCAATTTATCTGATGAGCGATAGTTTAATGCAGGAGCTACGGTTATTCCAGAGTTCAAGACCTCTAAAATCATTTTCTCATTTAAAACTAAAACATAGTTGCCATAATTAGAGGAAATTCAATCCCCAATAAATCACAAAGTGTAATACTTTGAATCGTTTGCATGTAAGTATAAAGATATGAGTAATTTTGTGTCAGAAATAAACAAATGATTAAAAACTGGCTTGAAGCATTTCGATTACGTACCATCCCACTATCCATTTCAGGAATATGTATGGGTTCATTCCTTGCGTTCGATGAAGGATATCTAAATTATTCATTATTGATTTTTGCTTTAATCACAACTATTCTTTTTCAAATTCTCTCTAATCTAGCTAATGATTTAGGTGATTCACTTAAAGGGACTGATAATGAAAATCGAGTAGGTCCGGCGAGAAGTGTTCAAGCTGGAAAAATATCTACTAAACAGATGAGAAACGCCGTTATAATAACAGCCTTACTTTCATTCATATCTGCCGGCAATTTAATCTTTTTTGCACAAAAAGACATGAGTACTGAAATGGTTTACTCCTATGTTTTATTAGCTGCTTTCTGCATAATTGCAGCAATTACATATACTGTTGGAAAAAAAGCTTATGGATATTATGGCCTAGGTGACAGTATGGTTTTTCTATTTTTTGGAATTGTTGGCGTAATGGGATCTAATACTCTTTTTACAAAATATATAGATTGGTTGATTATCTTACCTTCTATTAGTATTGGCTGTCTTAGTACAGCAGTGCTTAATTTAAATAATATGCGTGATGTAGTTAATGATGCAGCATCACAGAAAAACACTCTGGTAGTTA
>JBEIDU010000082.1:0-3423 GCA_040383345.1 Chitinophagales bacterium
ATGTCTTTTTTCCTTGCAATAGATCAAGGTACTACTTCTTGTAGAGCCATTGTGTTCGACAAGAAATTTCAACCTATTGGTATTTCTCAAAAAGAAATTACTCAATTTTTTCCACACTCGGACTGGGTGGAACACGATGCCGATGAAATCTGGTCCAAACAACTCGCTAGCTGTAAAGAAGCCATTAAAAAAGCGGGGATTGAGTCTAGAGATATTATCAGTATTGGAATTACCAATCAGCGAGAAACTGTGGTAGCCTGGGACAAAAAAACAGGCAATCCTATATATAGAGCCATAGTGTGGCAAGATAGAAGAACCGCAGCTGAATGTTTAGAAGATGAAGAAAAACTTGGGGTTAAACTTTTATCTTCAAAAACCGGTTTAAGATTTGACGCCTATTTTTCTGCTTCTAAAATAAGATGGATTCTTGAAAATATACCTTCGGCAAGAAAAAAAGCAGACAATAATGAACTTTGTATAGGTACTATTGACTCATGGATATTATGGAAATTGACAAGAGGTGCCGTTTTTGCTACAGACGTATCCAATGCCTCTAGAACCAATCTCTTTAATATTAAAAATGTAGCTTGGGACGATCAATTGCTCGATTATTTTAAAATTCCAAGTTCTATTTTACCCGAAGTAAAACCTTCTATTGGTGAATTTGGAAAAACGTCAAAAGACTTTTTTGGTATAGAAATACCTATAAATGGCATTGCAGGAGACCAACAAGCCTCTTTGTATGGACATGGATGTTTTGAAAAAGGAAGTATCAAAAATACATTTGGAACAGGTTGTTTCATTCTTCAAAACACAGGCAATCAAATTGTTTTGCCACAAAAAGGGTTACTCACTACAATTGCATGGAGCGAAAAAGATGAAATTTGCTATGCTATAGAAGGAAGTGTTTTCAATGCAGGCTCGGCTATACAATGGCTAAAAGATGGACTGGGAATTCTACAATCGTATGATGAAATAGAAGAAAAAGTCAATTCCGTACCCAATTCAGACGATGTATATTTTGTACCAGCTTTTACGGGAATTGGAACGCCCTATTGGGATATGTATGCTCGCGGTACCATTGTGGGGATAAGCAGAAGAACACAAAAAGAGCATATCATTAGAGCTACTATTGAAAGTCTTGCCTATCAAACAAAAGATGTTATCGATACTATGGTAGCAGTATCCGGAGGATCTTTCAAAGACATACGAGTCGATGGAGGTGCTAGTAAAAGCAATTTTTTATTACAATTTCTCACCAATATGCTTCAAGTTCCCATTAGACGAAATGCAAGTACCGAATGTACCGCAATAGGCGTAGCTATGATGGCAGCAAAAGGCTCTAGTTTTTATACAAATGAAGATTTAAAAATGATATCCAACCCCATTTTAAGTTTTTTTCCCGATATGCCTCTACCCCTGAGAGATGAATTGTATTTCAAATGGAAAAAAGCAATTTCAAAAAGTTTAGACTGGGCCAAACATTCAATTTAAGTTGTATCTATTCATATATAATTAAAAATTAAGAAGTGAATAGCGTAAAAATTGTAGCTTTGCAATAATTAGAAAAAGTATGGTTGAGAAAATAAAATCTAACGAGAATACCCCATTAATTTTAATAACAAACGACGATAGCATATATTCAAAAGGCATAAAAAGCTTAGTGGAAGCAGTAAAAGGTCTTGGTCAAATTGTTGTTGTTGCTCCAGAATTACCTCAAAGTGGTATGGGACATGCTGTAACACTTTATAGTCCTTTACGATTACGAAAAGTAAGTCGTTTTGAAGATATAGAGCACAGTTATACATGTAGTGGTACGCCTGTAGATTGTGTTAAAATTGCAAGGGATATGGTTTTGGATCGCAAGCCTGATTTATGCATTTCAGGAATCAATCACGGAAGCAATTCGTCTATAAATATTTTATATTCTGGAACGATGAGTGCTGCTGTAGAAGCTGCAATAGAAAAAATTCCATCTATTGGTTTTTCAATATGTGATCATGATTTGGATGCAGATTTTGAAGCATCAAAAGTTATTGCTCGAAAAATATGTATACAAATGCTAGCTCATAAATTGCCAAATAACTGTCTTTTAAATGTCAATATTCCTGCCTTGCCTTTGAATGAAATAAAAGGGTATAAATATGCTAGACAAGCTGAAGCTAAATGGGAAGAAGAGTTTGAAGAGCGAGTAGATCCTCGAGGAAAGCAATATTTCTGGCTAACTGGTAAATTTAGAAATTACGACGAAGGAGAAACTACCGACGAATGGGCATTGGAAAATGGCTATGTATCTATTGTACCTGTAAAATTTGACTTGACAGATTATGACAATATTCAATATTTAAATAATAATTGGGAGTTATAATTTTTATAAAAATAACTAAATGAAAAAGATATTATTAATAGCATTCAGAGAGTTTTTCTTAAAGATTAGAAATAAATTGTTTCTTGTCACTACGCTATTATTACCGATAGGAATTGCTGTTTTTTATGGTGCTATTTTCTTTTTTGGCACGAACGACAACGAATTCAACAAAATAGGCGTAGTAGATGCTAGCCAGCAATTTTATCATTTTCTCAAAAATGACAAGAACTTTGAATTTAAAAAAATAAACACAAAACCTATTCAAGCAGATGAAGCATTTTATACCAAAAATGATATCAATTCGCTTTTGATTTTCCCTGACAGTATTTCGGCTACCAATAAAGACCAGATAAAATTGGTTTATAAAACCAAACTAGGTATGATAAGTAAATCGGAATTGATGGAAAAGATTCAAACAATCTTTGAAATCAAACGATTTGAACAAGAAAATATCGATGCCAGCCAAATAGAATCGGTAAAACAAGAAGTAGCATTTGACATAAAAAGCTGGGATGGAAAAGGTGAAAATTTAACGAAAGAAACACTAAGCTACGGAATTGGATTTGGGCTTGGGATTCTTATGTATGTAATTTTAACGATATATGGAAGCCAAGTAATGCGAGGCGTTATGGAAGAAAAAACCAATCGTATTGCAGAGATTATCATCAGTAGCGTCAAACCATTTGAGCTTATGATGGGAAAAATAGTAGGTATTGGCTTGGTTTGTTTGCTCCAATTTTCTATTTGGGGAGTATTGATTATGATTCTGAATCTAGGTGTAGCCTATTTCCTTGGTAATGAAGCGATAAAACAATCTGTAAGCGCTTCGCCAATGGCAGGAAATACCGAAATGGTGCTTCAAATAACAAAAAACATGAAAGAACTCAATCTTCTTCCAATAATTGGAGGTTTTTTATTTTACTTCCTAGGTGGTTATTTCTTGTATTCTTCAATGTTTGCTAGTGGTCACCGGCGCGACCGGTGGCGTCGGCAGCATCGCCATCGACATGCTGGCCAGCCGCGGCTACGAAGTCATCGCGGTAAGCGGCAAGCCC
>JBEIDU010000083.1:0-3216 GCA_040383345.1 Chitinophagales bacterium
CCCTCTGGTCCCAAACCAGATGCGCTACCGGGCTGCGCTACATCCCTATCTTTATGATGCGGTGAGAGCGAGATTCGAACTCGCGGTACAGTTTCCCGTACGTCAGTTTAGCAAACTGGTGGTTTCAGCCACTCACCCATCTCACCTTCCTAATTTGTTTTATCAAAACGGAGTGCAAATATAATATCTTTTTTTTATTTGCAAGCTATAAATAGCTCAAATTGATTCTTTTTTTCAATTCATCAATTTCTTCTTTGAATTTTCGATCTACTTCAAGCTGGCTATCAACTACTTGAATAGAATGTATCACTGTACTGTGGTCTTTTCCACCAAAATGCTTTCCTATTTCTTTAAGTGAATTTTTGGTATATTTTTTGGCAAGATACATCGATATTTGGCGTGCTATTACTACTTCACGCTTTCTTGTATTCTCTTTTAATAATTCTGGAGATACATTCATATATTCACAAACCATCTTTTGGATATAATCTACAGATACTTCTCTTGTAACAGATTTAATGTAGTTTTTGATTATTTTTTTGGCTAGTTCAATATCAATTTCTTTTTTAACTAATGCTTCTTGAGCAAGAAGAGCTATCATAGCCCCCTCCAAATCTCTTAAATTTGTATTAATATTATGTGCTACATACTCTACCACTTCTTTTGGTAAAATTACACCATCAGCATACATTTTTTTCTCTAATATTGTATGACGCGTATCATAGTCAGGCATAGTCATTTCTGTAATTAAACCCCATTTTAATCGTGATAATAATCTATCTTCTATACCTTCCAAATCTTTTGGAGCTCTATCAGATGTGATTACAATTTGTTTACCATTAGTATGTAAATGATTGAAAATATGGAAAAATATATTTTGTGTTTTTTCCTTTCCCCCCAACCAGAAAATATCATCTACAAGCAAAACATCGATTAATTGATAAAAATGTATAAACTCATTTGTAGTGTTATTTCTGGTAGATTCTACATACTGATTCAAAAATTTATCAGCAGATACATATAAAACAGTTTTATTAGGGTTAATTTGTTTGATATAATTTCCAATAGCATGAAGAAGATGTGTTTTTCCTAATCCTATACGACCGAAAAGTACCAAAGGATTAAATGCTGTTCCACCTGGTTTTTGAGCAATAGCATATCCTGCTGCTCGAGCCAAACGATTACAATCTCCCTCAACAAATGTATCAAATGTATAAATAGGATTCAATTGAGAATCGATACTCACTTTTTTAATCCCAGGAATTACAAATGGATTTTTTACCGATCCTCCCACCGTATGGGGAATAAATGACTCCGTAGCATCGATTGATGTAGATTTGAAATTTGGATAATTTATAGTAGATGGATTCATAGCATGGTTTTCCACAATCACACTATATTCCAATTTTGCTTTCTCTCCCAACTCTCTTACAATTGACTTCTTAATTATAGATACGTAATTTTCTTCAAGCCATTCATAAAAAAATTGTGAAGGCACTTGAATAGTAATTACAGAATCCTTTAAGGATAAAGGCTTTATGGGTAAAAACCACGTTTCATAAACCGACTTTGATACATTACTTTTAATAATCTCAAGGCAGTTTTCCCAGACTTTATCATGTTTCTCTTGCATTGATATTTAATTTATTTTAACAATTTTTATTATTTAACTTGGTTACAAATATGAACATTTTTTTGTTAATAACTCTATTTATTTTTATTTTTTTTACTGACATTTTAACAAAAATGACTCGTTTTTGATTCTATTTTTCTTGTCTTTTTGAAGATAAACATCTAATCTTCCGAGGTTTATACCGCCCCACCCCACTTGATTTACAATGACAAAATTTCCAAAATTATTTTTTATAACATCAGGACTTTTTAAAAAAGTATGAGTGTGACCACCAATTACAACATCAACATTATCAATCATTTCAGACAAAATTACATCTGAAATTTTTTTCTTACCACTATAACTGTATCCTAAATGAGACAATAAAATTATAATATCACATTTTTCCTCGTGTTTTAGATATGTTGCCCATTTTTTGGCAGTAGAAACGGGGTCTATATATTGGGTATTCAAATACAAATCTTTATGAACTAGTCCGTCTAACTCTATTCCAAGTCCAAAAATGCCAATTTTAATTTTTCCTTTTTTGATAATTTTATATGGCGCTATTTTATTATGCAATACAGTATCCGAAAAATTATAATTGCTTACGATAAAAGGAAAATTAGCATGTTGCATTTGTTTGCCAAAATTCTCTAATCCTGCGTCAAAATCATGATTTCCCATAGTAGCGGCATCATATCCAAGCATACTCATAGCTTTCATTTCTAATTCACCCAAAAACATATTAAAATAAGGCGTGCCTTGAAAAATATCACCTGCATCTACAAGCAAAACATTTTTTTCTTCTTTTCTAATTTCATCTATAATGGTTTTCCTTGCGGCTACACCTCCCAATCCTTTAAAATCACCACTATCAAATGGATCTAATCGACTGTGAGTATCATTTGTATGAAGTATTACTAATTTCTCAAATTCTTCATTTAATCTTTCTTCCAAAAATGAAAACTGTCCAAATGTAGCCCCTAGAGCTATCCCTTTAATACTTTTATCAATAAAACTTCTTCTATTCACAATTAATTATTTTTATGAGGCAAATTTACTTTTTATTTTCTAAAACAAAAAAAAATGGCGTCCAACAAAGTTGAACGCCATCTGATTATAGCGAATAATAATTTTTTATAAACTATTTTACACCAAAAGTATGTTGGATTTTGAACAATACAACTCTTCCTAAAGCAGGAGTACCTGGGAAGAACATGTGTCTATGATCCAAAAGGTTATTAGCATTCAAAGATAAAATGGTATTAGGGCTAGAAGATGGTCTCCAAGTTAATCCTAAATCAACGATATTTGTAGCATTAACCATTCCTGTATATACTGCAGAGTTAGCTGGGAAAGCATCCATCCATCTCCATCCTCCTCTTACAGAAAGTCCTTTTTTGTCAACTGGCAATTTGTATTCAACACCCAAAGCAGTTTTATGCTTAGGAGCATTCAAAGCTACATAACCTTCTGCAGCACCTAGCAATGAAATTCTATCTTTGTTCACATGAGAATATGCACAATCAAAATTCAAGTAAGAAGAAGCTTGATAGTTCATTGTCAAATCTGCACCTGCTAAATCAACTGTACCTAAATTC
>JBEIDU010000084.1:0-3045 GCA_040383345.1 Chitinophagales bacterium
GTATATGATTTGAATCAATAAAAAGGCTAATGTTATCCTAGCTAAATTTCGGAGAGGTAAAATGATAGTATTTTTTTCTGGGTAAATTAAATCAAGTGCCACCCACAAGGTGTATGCAAATGTGATAAAAGCAAAAGTTAGGTGCAATGACAATCTGAAATGGCTCACATCTGGGTTGTCTATCAAACCGCTTTTTACCATGAACCATCCCAAGAATCCTTGGAAAGCGCCCATGCCTAGAAGAACAAAACATTTTTTTAAAGTTGCATTGTCAATTTTTTTCTTCAATAAAAAATAAACAAATGGGACTATAAAAACGATACCAATTATTCTTCCTATAAAACGATGAAACCATTCCCAGAAATAAATAAATTTATAATCTGAAAGTTGAAAATTATTGTGAATATTGATTTTTTGATATTCCGGGAATTTCTTATATTCTTCAAAAGCGGCATTCCATTTTTCTTCCGTCAAAGGAGGAAATGTATCGGTAACCAAATGCCAATCGGTCATAGAAAGGCCCGAATTAGTTAAGCGTGTTATACCACCAACGGTAACCATTACAAAAAGCAGTACGCAACCTGAAAGTAACCAATAGACAACGGATTTATTATTCTCCATTTTATTTTAATTTATTTACAAAATTATTTTTATCTGTTGAAATTGAGATTCAACAAAAGTTAATCTTTAGTTAGGAGCATTTATTTTTTTAATCCTAGTTTTTCTCCTTTTTTCATCACAAAATTATACGCTGCTTCATATTCATTGGGAATTTCTCCTTCCAAAATGGCTTCTTTTACAGCTTCTTTTAAAATTCCAATTTCTTTTGAAGGTTTCAGATTAAAAAGCGTCATAATTTCCTCACCTGAAATGGGAGGTTGAAAGTTTCGAACTTGATCTCGTTCTTCCACTTCTATGATTTTTTTGCGAACAATTTCAAAATTTTGATGGTATTTCTTGAATTTGTTGGGATTTTTAGTAGTGATATCAGCCTCACACAACGTCATTAGATTGTCAACATCTTCCCCTGCATCAAATACCAAACGACGAACTGCAGAATCTGTAACTGTATCTTGAGACAAAACAATTGGACGAGAACTCATAGTAACCATCTTTTGAACAAACTTCATTTTATGATTTAGAGGCATATGTAAACGTTCAAAAATTTTCTTGGCCATTTTCCCTCCAAGAAATTCATGACCGTGAAATGTCCAACCTTGTTTTTTATGGAATCGCTTGGTAGGTGCTTTTCCAATATCATGCAATAAAGCGGCCCAACGCAACCATACATCATCTGTATTTGGACAAATATTATCGACAACTTCTAGCGTGTGATAAAAATTGTTTTTGTGCGTTTGACCTTCTATTTCTTCCACTTGATTCAAAGCAGTTAACTCGGGCAAAATAATATCTAAAAGCCCTGTTTTGTATAATAAAAGAAAACCAATAGAAGGTTTTTCGGTGGATAGAATCTTATTTATTTCGTCAACAATTCGTTCACCGGAAATGATGTTAATTCTAGAGGCATTTTTTGTAATAGACTGCAAAGCATTTTCTTCTATTTCAAAATCCAATTGATTGGCAAATCGAATAGCTCTAAGCATACGAAGTGGGTCGTCTGAGAAAGTAATATCTGGGTCTAAAGGCGTTCTAATGATTTTGGATTTTAAATCTTGTAGACCGTTAAAAGGATCTAAAAGAGCCCCATAATTTGTACTGTTTAATGATAACGCTAAGGCATTAATAGTAAAATCACGTCTATTTTGGTCGTCTTCAAGGGTGCCGTTTTCCACGACTGGATTTCTACTGTCAAAATGATAACTTTCTTTTCGAGCACCTACAAATTCAATTTCTGTATCCTCAAAGCGCAGCATAGCTGTTCCATACGTTTTAAAAATCTGTACTTTTGGTTTTTTGGGTAGTAGTTCTGAAACTTTTTGCGCCAACACAATTCCACTTCCAACAGTAACGATATCAATATCTTTTTTGAAATCTCTTTGTAAAATGAAGTCTCTTACAAATCCTCCAATAACATAGCTTTCTATAGTAAGTTCTTGACTTGCTTGAGCAATTGTTTTAAAAATGGGATTATTTAGTGCTTTGTTGTAGTTCATTATCTGTTTCAAGTTTAAGGTCTCAAGTTTAAATTGTTGATAAACTTGGAACTTGAAATAAAAATTATTTTCTAATTATTTTTACCTGGCAATCATTAGTTAATTTGATAATTGTAGACGGTTTATCACAAATTTCATTTCGGTTCAAATTTACTACATAGTCAACACCTTTTATAACTTCGGGATTAATTTCTTTGAAACTTTTTGGAGTAGGTTGTCCTGAAATATTAGCTGAAGTAGAGACTAATGGTTTTTTCATGCGTTCCATTAATTTGAAACAGAAAGGTTCTTTTACCATTCGAATTCCTAAAGAGTTGTCAGTAGCAACTATGTTTGGAGCTACATTTCTTGGTTTGTCTAAAATTAGGGTAGTGGGCTTTTCAGATAAATCTATTATTTGCCATGCTACTTCTGGAATATCCTTAAAAATGGTGTACATCATTTTTTCTCCATTAATAAGACAAATCATACTTTGAGTTTCTGCTCTTTGTTTAAGTTTATAAATCTTGGCTACAGCCTCAGGATTTGTTGCGTCACAACCAATTCCCCATACGGTATCAGTGGGATATAGAATTATTCCTCCATTTTGAATGATTTCGTTAGCTTTATGAACTTCAGTGCTTAATACAGAATTATTGTTTTCTAGCATTTTAATAAAAAAATATATTGCAAAGATATTACTTTTAAGTAGCTTTGTAAAATTTAATCTTTTTGTTCTTTTTTGAGATAGTTTTTTTGTTAAATAATTTATCTTTGGCAAAAAAAATTTTACAATACCACATTATAATTAATAAAAAAAAATATTTACATACTACATGAAAACAGCATTGATAACAGGTGTTACAGGACAAGATGGTGCTTATTTAGCTGAATTATTATTATCTAAAGGGTATATGGTTCACGGTATTAAAAGAAGAAGCTCTTTGTTTAA
>JBEIDU010000085.1:0-2834 GCA_040383345.1 Chitinophagales bacterium
AAGCATTTCAAATACAAAAAATCCTTTTTTACCAACTATCTTTTGTCTACGAATTTTTTTACTATGAAATTCACAAGTTGGATTTTGTGGATCGGTTTGTCCGAATGGTCTATGATAAACTAAAATATTATCAAGTTTATTATTCCATAATGCTCCATCAGCAATGTCAAAAACATCAGGACAAGGATAGTTTCCATCTGTTGCTTTTTGCATTTTAACAGGATGCGCAATTATCCAAAAGTAAACATTATTTGTTTGCGAAAATCTAGAAAATAAAGATAATACCCATTCAAGATATTTATCCCTTCCACCAAAATTTTGGTAATTATTTGCCAACTGATTGAACGGATCAATATCAACGCCATCAACATTTTCTTTTACAATTAATTGCAAGAAAACTTCCATGATATATTGCGGTGTTGGTGTTACATTTTTTGGATAAACATAGAAAATGTGCTTGCAAACAAAATCATATGTATATTCATAGATTTGTCTTGAAGGTCTATTTGGATTTGCAGGAGTGCAATCACAACCAAGTAAAATCTCTACAAAATCGTGATAATATTCTTCTGGTGGATTATCTTCAGGAGAAAATGTAGCAAACTTCTCTCCGTAAAGTAAAATACGCATTGCTTGATACCATTTTTTCCAAGAAGATTTACCATAGTTTCCTATACCGGTTAATACTGTAATTTCTCCTTTTTTTGGTTTAAACGCAAAGTCCATTTCATTTACTCCAATACCGCTTACTGCTGTGTAACCTTGCTCATACAATTCAAGTGCCTGTTCTTTTACATCAATTCCATATATCACATCATTTAATCTTCCATCTTCATCAATAATTCCATTTTCTACTTTAACTTCTAACTTGGATGTCTTGTCAATTAAAACTTCTTTATCAAACGAAGCACTTCCAAATCTATTTCTATTTGTTCTATAAGCCGATGAAATAGCATTATCTGATTCTCGTTTTGTAAACTCTGAATTACTTAAAAATTCATTGTTAATCATTGAATTAGCAGTAATCTCATCAATACCATATCGACAACAAGCAGATGCTAATTTAAAGATAAAATTGTTTCTTTCTCCCGTTACAAATGCTTCGTTTTTATTTGATAACCATGTTAAAAGTTTCTTAAAAATCTTATCATCATCATCCGTTTTTTCATAAACAACAATCTTTTCAGTCTTTTTTATGGTTTTAAAAACTTGGGCCTTTTCGTTGATGTAGATATCCGGATCGTAGCTTTCATAACAAACCCTGCTTGGGTTGATACCACTCTTGTCAATATCAGGGAATATATCCTGCAATGCTTGGAAATGTTCTCTATGCTTATTGCCGTCTGCAATTTTAATCAATGCCTTTAGACCATTACCCGATGGGCTAACCCAACAAGCACAAACGAACTTATTGCTGATTATATCGGTTTGCCTATCCCTCAACTCAAAAATATTGTCAAAATCCAAAACTATGTACCCACTATGCTCAATTAGGTCAGAATCCTTCCTTTCAGCCCCAAATTTTCCAGAAAAGCAAACAGAGGGCAAATTCTTCTTTAAATTGGCAGATTTTTCTTTATCAATGGTATTCCTTATCTCGGACACAGATAGGCGACTCTTGCCCTCCCTAATGCGGTTTAAAGCGTATTCTAAAGTTACATAGTTAGGCTCCTTAGAATAAATGTTTTTAAAAATGGTTATCATAGTTCGTATTTTTTGTTTCTATAAATTTCAATTTGGCTTTCATATTCAAGCTGATATGATGATTTTGGTGTTATTTTAGTTTTTTGGTCTACAATTTTTGAAACAATCAGCTCATCAAGCCAAGATTTGTTGTTTATGAAGGTTTGTGGATCTTTCCTAAACTTTTTATCAGGTTGAGCAATTTTGTACTTAGGAATATATTCCATAATTGAACTTCTATCAGAATCCTTTAATGCTTTCCATTTTTTTTGCAGTTTAACCTTCTCTCCTACTTTTTTATCATACAAATCCCAAAAAGCATCAAAAGCAATATTGACCTCTTGTTCTTGTTCTTCTTCTTGTTCTTCTTCTTGTTCTTCTTGCACATCTGTATGGATACTGTATATATACTCTATCAATAGTCTATTTTTAACTAGCTTTAATTCATTGTTTATGCAGGTTTTAACGTGTGGACTTGTTGAATCATTAAATTTTATCCAATTTTTCAATGCAATCTCTTTTGTTTCTTCAGAATATTGAATTTTACCCTTCAAATTAAAGAAATCAAGTAGCTTTTTTATCGTTTCATCATTATATCCGGTATCATAACACATTTGTCTTACCGTAATCTCGTATATGCCACATTGCTTAGTTTTATCATTTGTTAAAAGGTATAAAAAAAAGTATTTCTGCTCTGGAGTTAATTCTTGAATGAACGAATCACTCCAAAAAGACGTATGTATCTTTCTAAAAATTGCCATATTATTATAATTTTGTATCTAAAATGTTGCACAAAGCGTTCAATTCATCTTTTGTAAAATCTTCATATCCTCGTTTTTTTCTTGAAAATTGAGAATCATTAATCTTTATACCATATTCTCTCATTTTCAAAATAATCCAAGACTGAGTGCGACCATCCTTTGCCCGATCAATTTTTTCGGAAATTGTTAATGTTTCTTTTGCCATTGGTATTTTTTTTACAAATATTGAAATAAATTTCTAAATAAAAAAATTTTTTTTTATAAATAATTTAATTTAATTTTGATTTATGGAAAACAAAGAATTAATCTATGAATTAGCCAAAAGGTTGGATATGGTTATAGAGGTTACAAAAGAAGGTAAGTACATTGGTAAATATAGATTCATAAATG
>JBEIDU010000086.1:0-2407 GCA_040383345.1 Chitinophagales bacterium
AATATTAAAAATTTTTAATTATATAATAGTTTTACTTTATATTTTAATATTTTTTTTATATTTGCACAAATTTTACATAATGAATTTTAATTTGTCTTTTAAATTAAATCATCATATCTATTTGAAAGATCCTGAATCTTCAGAATTGGGAAAACAAATTGTAAAACAAGGGATAGAGCTTATCTACAACATTGGTTTTGAACAATTTAATTTCAAAAAACTAGCTCTTGAAATTCAAAGTACCGAAGCTACAATTTACAGATATTTTGAAAACAAACATAAATTGCTCCTTTATATATTCAATTGGTATTGGAATTATATCTCTTTTTTGCTCGAATACAAATTGCAAAATGTAACCGACCCTAAAACAAAACTTAATGTAATCCTTGACTTACTTACTCAAGATTTGCCCAATAATGAAGGTCAATTTGAATACAACAAATTTATGCTAAACCAAATTGTAATCAATGAAAGTAGTAAAGTATATTTAATCAAAGACATAGATGCATTCAACAAAGATGATGTTTTTCGTCCATATAAAGAACTATGCAATAAGGTAGCCGAAATCCTTTTGGAGTGCAATCCCAATTATCAATATTCAAAATCTATGAGTAGCACCTTGATAGAAACGGCTCATTATCAAAATTTTTTCGCTACCCATCTGCCAAGCTTAACGGATGTAGCAGATCATAAATCAAAGATATATGTACGTCTATTTTTGAGGGACATGATTCAATCGGTAATTTTTCATTGAGATAATATTGTCTCTAAACAACTTTATCCCATTCGAATTGAGCAACATATATGCTTACGGTCATTTTATTAGAGCCAGATACTATAATGCTCAGTTAAAGTATCATATAGATTTGGAGAAAAAAAAGCCCCAACATATTGTTGAGGCTATATTTTGTTAAATATAATCAAATCCTGTATAAGGCACCAAAACATCTGGCATTTTGATTCCTTTCTCAGATTGATTATTTTCGAGCAAAGCCGCAAAAATTCTTGGTAATGCCAATGAACTTCCATTAAGAGAATGACACAATTGCATTTTACCATTTTCATCTTTGAATCGGGCTTTAAGACGGTTGGTTTGAAAATCTTCAAAATTTGAAACCGAGCTCACTTCTAGCCAGCGCTCTTGAGCCGCACTATATACTTCCAAATCGTAAGTCATAGCCGATGCAAAACTCATATCACCTCCGCACAAATGCAAGACTCTATAATGTAGTCCTAGTTTTTGGAGCAATCCTTCTACATGCGCCGTCATTTCTTCAAGGGCTTGGTAGGATTTTTCGGGATGCTGAAGCTGAACTATTTCTACTTTATCAAACTGATGTACACGATTGAGACCACGTACATCTTTTCCGTAGCTACCGGCTTCACGACGGAAACACTGCGAAAAAGCCGTTAATTTCTGTGGCAAATCATGAACAGAAAGTACAGTATCTCTATAAATATTGGTAACTGGGACTTCGGATGTAGGAATCAAATAAAAAGGTCTTTCCTCTTGGATTACATACATTTGCCCTTCCTTGTCGGGCAATTGTCCTGTGGCATAGGCACTTTCTTCATTCACCATCAAAGGTGGAATGATTTCGGTATAGCCCGCCTTTGTATTTTCATCCAAAAAGAAAGCAATAAGCGCACGCTCCAATTTGGCACCCTTACCTCTAAAAACAGGGAATCCTGCCCCTGTTAGCTTTACACCTAAGTCTAAATCAAATAAATGATACTTTTTTGCCAAATCCCAATGTGGCAATGAATCTTCGGGTAGTTTTGGCATTTCACCCCATGATCGTACGGTTTTATTGTCCTCTGCTACACGACCTTCGGGTACGCTATCATGTGGCAAATTAGGCATTTGAACATGTATAGACACTATTTTATCCTCTACTTCTCTCAGAGATTGGGTAAGCAAATCGGTTTTAGATTTCAAAGATATTGAACGTTCTTTGGCGTCATTGGCTTCCTGAGTTTTTCCTTCTTTGAAGAATTGTCCTACCTCCTTAGAGATAGTATTTACCTCAGCCAAGGTGTCATCGAGTTGTTTTTGAAGACTTTTTCTATTATCATCTAGCGACAATATTTCATCTATCAAATGTAAATCTTTGAAATGTTTTTTTGTTAATTTTTGCTTTATTATTTCTGGAGCATTTCTAATTTTGAGTATAGGAATCATATACTAAAGGCTTCTAATATTATATTAAATTAAAAAGATTAAAATGGCAAATCGTCATTAAAAGGAGAATCAGAAGCTATAAAATCTTCAGTATTCGCTTCTTGGGTTTGCACTGAAGTAGCGGAAAATCCTTCTTGGTTTGGAACAGATGGTTTAGGCAAAAATCTAATTGTTTCTGCTTGTACTTCGGTTACATATCTCTTTTGTCCTTCTTTTTCATATTCT
>JBEIDU010000087.1:0-2304 GCA_040383345.1 Chitinophagales bacterium
ACGCGCGCCTCTCGGGGAGTAGCGCAGTTTGGTAGCGCATCTGGTTTGGGACCAGAGGGTCGCAGGTTCGAATCCTGTCATCCCTACACTTATAAAGCTCAGTACTTGTAGTGCTGAGCTTTTTTATTTGCATTAATTTCCAAAAAAGTATAATTCACAATTAAAATTAGTAATCGCTTTTCATCATTTTTTGTATATTTTTGCACTCTTTTTGAATAATTACACCTATGTTAGATAAGTTAGAACAAATATATATTCGTTACAAAGATTTGGAGCAGAAGCTGAGCGACCCTTCTTCTACATCCGATATGGATAAATTTAAATCTTTGAACAAAGATTATAGAAGTTTGGAGCCTATTAAAAACGCCTATTTGGAATACAAAGATATTTTATCAAATATTGAGGTAAATAGGGATATTATGAAAAATGAAAAGGATGCCGATTTGAAAGAAATGGCAAAAATGGAGCTGGATGACCTTGAGCCTAGAAAAGAAAAATTAGAAGAAGATATTCGTTTTATGCTTATTCCCAAAGATCCTGCAGACGAGAAGAATGTTATGCTTGAGATTCGTGCAGGAACTGGTGGTGATGAAGCATGTATTTTTGCGAGTGATTTACTTCGAATGTATCTTAGATACTGCGAAACCAAAGGATGGAAAACCGAAATCCTTGATGAAAATGAAGGGGCTACAGAAGGATATAGAGAAGTGGTAGTAAGTGTAAAAGGCGAAAATGTTTATGGCGATATGAAATATGAAAGTGGTGTGCATCGTGTACAACGTATTCCTAAAACGGAGTCGCAAGGAAGAGTTCATACCTCTGCGGCTACAGTAGCGGTTTTGCCAGAAGCTGAAGAATTTGATTTTTATTTAAATCCAGCCGATGTAGAAATGCAAACATCGCGAAGTGGAGGAGCTGGAGGACAGAATGTAAATAAAGTAGAAACTAAAGTACAATTAACACATAAGCCAACCGGTATGGTAGTTGTGTGCCAGATTGAGCGTTCGCAACTAGCGAATAGAGAACGAGCTATGGAAATGCTTCGAAGTAAATTGTATGAAATAGAATTAGAAAAAAGAGTAGGCGATGTAGCTAGCCAACGAAAATCATTGGTATCTACAGGTGATAGAAGTGCAAAAATTCGTACCTATAACTATCCTCAAGGAAGAATTACCGATCATCGTATTAATAAAACTGTGTACGCATTAGATTCATATATGAATGGTGAAATTCAAGAAATGATTGATGCGCTAAAATTTGCTGAAAACGCCGAAAAATTGAAAGAAGGCGCTATGATATAATCTTCCCATAATTTGGTAGAATAGTTTTGAAAACATATTACGAAATTCTAGGTGTAGCTTCCAATGCTTCATTGGATACAATAAAATCTGCTTATCGAAAGTTGGTCATAAGATATCACCCTGATAGAAATCAAGATAATAAAGATGCTGAAAATAGGTTTGTAGAAATAAATCAAGCCTATCAAATCTTGTGTGATATTAATCTGAGGAAGCAATATGATTTATCTCTTGCGGATTCCAAAGTGTCTAGAAGTGCTACGAATTTTTCTCAAAACATAAATTCTCAAAAGCCAGTAATTGAAATTTTCTATTGCAATAGAACGGAAATATTTAGTGGCGAAACTATTGATTTTTATTGGCGTACCCAAAATGCCGATGTAGTATATCTAAATCCTTTTGGTCAAGTGACTACTAATGGACACAAGAAAGTTCGATTCAAAAATATGAAATCACCTACAGTTCAGATAGATTTGATTGCATATAATACCATTGCTAAAACCAAGAATACGCGATATTTTATTGTAAAAAGTATTATGAAAATGCCATTAGAAGAACGAAATCATATCTTGAAAAAACGATTTTTCAAATTGTTGGATCGTGCAAAATATGGTTTATTTGCTGTATTTGGCTTTATATCTATTGTATTTGCTTCTATTTTTGTAGCACCTAAAAATAAAGTAGACGTTCCATTTGATGTCAACAGTATGAACTATTCAATAAAATTAAATGAATATGATCGAGTCTATCAAGAAGAGCTACTAGCAGATAGTATTGTATCGATAACTAATAGAGTGTCTCAAAAAGATTCTATGCAGCTAGATAAAGCGCTTCGAAGAATGATTATAAATTTTGAACGAGATAATAATTAAAACTATTCAAAAAAGAAAGCATATTCTCTTAAAATAGGTCCAAAAACATAATATTGAACAAGTACATAAGAATTTGTTTTGGGGATATATCCCCAGAATCGTTCTACGTTAAATGGAAGTGATTTTCCTGTTAC
>JBEIDU010000088.1:0-2296 GCA_040383345.1 Chitinophagales bacterium
TAATACTATTGAATTGCTTTTAACTAAAGATCCAGGAAATCAAAAGGCAAAAGACTATGAAAATAGTTTGAATAATAAACTTCGAAAAAATACTATTGGTGTAAGAGCCGAAGTAGACGTGTTCTCAGAGGTTTTTGATCCGTTCGAGTATTATACATTGAAATATGCTCGCCAAACTCAGTATGGTAGTATGATTGCCAAAATAAATTATGACCGACGATTTGACGAGAACGGAATACAATATGAAGTTGATTTGTATCCTAAAATTTCAAAAGGTTTTTACGCTTATGTTAATTTAGGAGTAGCCAACAGTTCTCTATTTCCCGATGTACGATATGGAGCCGAACTTTATAAATCATTACCGAAAAGTCTTGAGGCTTCACTCGGATTCCGAACTTTAAAATTTTCAACAACAACAAATATTTATACAGCTTCTTTAGGATGGTATACAGGAAATGATTATTGGACTTTTAGAACCTATTTGACACCAGGTGATGCTGGTCTAAGTACTTCAGGAATCATAGGGTATAGAAAATATAGAAAAGACGCAAATAACTTTATAGGATGTTCTTTTGGAATTGGAATTTCCCCTGAAAACAATCAATTTTTTATCATTAGCCAACCAAATTCTACCGTGATACTAAAATCTCAAAGAGTTCGAATTGAGTATGATTTTTCTAGCTCTAACAACAGAAATATATGGGGCACTCAATTTGGAATAACACATCAAGAAAAGATTTTTGATGTAGGAAACTATTTTTGGATGTATACATTTACATTATCGTGGGAGATGAATTTCAAATAATATAGCCGACTAAATCTTCCTTTTCAGAATTTATTTTTACAGATGAAATAGTAACATAAAAAAACAGCTCTAATTTAGAGCTGTTTTTTCGATTGTTTTTTGAGATTTACAATGTTGCCAAAGTTCCTTCTTTGTCACTCAAAGCTTTTTTGTACACTTCAGTTACTGCTTTTTGAGACAATGAAGCCATATGGTTTGTTACGATAATTTCATAACGCACTTTTTTTACTTCATTTTCTACTTCAAGAAAATAGGTTCCTGATGGCAATTCTTCCAAACGATACGTTCTTAAAATACCTTCTTTTCCTGAGGCATTCTCAGAATAAATCAAGTTGTTTTCTTTGTCGTATACTGCTAGGTTAATTTTTTTGATTCCATTTAACGAAAATCTAATTTCTTTTTCGTTTCCTTTTTTTACATATAGTAAAAAATCACCTTCGTTTGCAAAGGCACTCATAGTAGTCATAGCTACTACTAATACCAAACCTAATCTTAACATCTTTTTCATAATTGTAGCTTTTAAATTAATACTAATAATTTGATGAGGCAAAACTATGGTAAGAAAGATTGTCATTAAGACACTGTATTTTCCAATTTGTGTGCTATTTTAACATAACGAAAACGATATAGGTTAATTCGTGATAAAAATGTATATAATCGTGCTAATTTTGCATATATTTAGTTTCGAAATATGAAAACAATAGCCCCCTCACTTGAAATTATAACTCCTTCTTATGGAAGTTCATTTTACTATTCTAAATACTTAGAAAACACTAATATCAAATCGCATGTGTGGCATTATCATCCTGAAATAGAATTGGTGTTTATAAACGGAGGTTCAGGAAAAAGACAAATAGGGAGTCATATCTCTTATTATACAGATGGAGACCTAATACTTATAGGTAGTAATTTACCGCATTGTGGGTTTACAAATGACCAAACTGGAAATACGAATGAGACGGTAATTCAGATGAAGCCTGATTTTTTAGGAGAAGATTTTTTTAAAATTCCTGAATTGAGACACATACAAAATCTTTTTAGTCAGGCGAAAGCTGGAATTGCTTTTACTGGAATTGCCAAGAAAAAAGTTGGTAATGCAATTGAGGCAATGGAAAATCAGTCACCAATGGATCGCTTATTTTCCTTACTCACAATACTTAGTGAGTTGGAACGCACGGATGAATATAAAATTCTAAATGCGGATGGTTTTTCAATGGAGATGCAGACACAAGATAATGATAGAATAAACAGTGTTTTCAATTACGTTAAGGATCATTTTCAAGAACCTATCGCCTTAGACGAAGTATCTGCTTTGGTCAGCATGACTACCCCTTCTTTTTGTAGATACTTTAAAAAAATCACGAATAAAACTTTCACAACCTTTGTTAATGAATACCGATTGGTACACGCATCCAAACTTTTGGCTGAAAAGCCAATGAGCATTTCTGAAATTTCTTTCGAAAGCGGGTTCAATAATTTCAGTCATTTTAA
>JBEIDU010000089.1:0-2253 GCA_040383345.1 Chitinophagales bacterium
GAACCAAATAAGGCAGATGCATTTTCTCTAGTCCATTCCCAACCACCATCAACTGCAGCAGTTGTTAAGAATAATATTAATAGAGAACGCATTCCGTAGAATGAGAATCGCTCCCACATTTCGGTAAAAAACAATACAAATAATCCAGCTGGATGACCTAAAACTGGGTTTTTAAAAAATTGATCTGTTGAATTTTGATTCATAGTATTCTTATTTTACTTCCTGCATTAATTTTCTGATTAATGGAGATATAACAATTAATAATGCTCCAGCAATGAGGGCATATACTGCCAATTGATAATATCCATCTGTATATCCTTGCAATTTTGTGAGTAAAGAAGCATTCTCATCTGGAGAAGACATCCCGGCTCCCAGTAATCCCGCAGCGTATTGTCCGTAGGCACTGGCTAAAAACCACATTCCCATCATCATTCCCGAAAGTCTTTTTGGAGATAATTTTGTCATTATTGACAACCCTATTGGTGAAAGACAAAGCTCTCCAAAAGTAATTATAAAGTAAGCAATAGTAAATATATTTAATGAAGTAATTCCATTGCTATCAGCAAAAAAACGTGTGTAATAAAATGTATAAAATGACAGGGCTAGAAACAAAAACCCGATTCCAAATTTCATAACTGTATTGGGTTCAATTTTCTTTTTGGCCATAGCCAACCATATCAATCCTAAAATCGGACTAAAAATAATCACAAACAATGAGTTAGAGGTATTATTTACAATATTTGGATTAATTTCAAAAAATAACAAATTATGACTTAAGTTATTTTTAGCAAATAGCGCTAAAGAACCTCCACTTTGTTCGAAAAAAGCCCAAAAAATAACAGAAAATAGAATAAAAATAAATGCAGCAATTAATTTTTTTTGAGATTTACTGTCTTTTTCAATTATAGTTTCATACAAGAAATACAAAATGGCTAAAGGCCCTATGGTGTACATGAAATAATCTGTATAATCTGTGTTTTTAATCATAGTAAAGATTAACGGAATACTGATTAAAGAACCTAAATAAACAGTAACTTCTTTTGCAGTTCTCTTTGAAGGACTTAAATTTAATAATGGTGAATCACCTATTGGTCCTAATGATTTTTTTATTGCTACGAACGTTATCAATCCAATCATCATTACCACAGCAGCAGATAAAAAGGCATAACTCCAGCCATAATCTGGACTTGTTCCAAAATATACACACACGGCTCCTCCAAGTAAAGCTCCTAGATTAATGCCTGAATAAAACAATCCAAAACCAGCATCTCTTCTACTGTCGCCTTCTTTATATAATTCTCCAACCATTGAAGAAATATTAGGTTTAAAGAACCCCGTTCCAATGATTGATAAAGTAATTCCTAAATAAAAATATACTTGTGGCGAAAATGCTATAATTAAATTTCCAATAATCATTACAGTCGCACCAAAAACAAGCGATTTTTTAAAACCTAAAATCTTATCCGCAAAAATTCCTCCTAAAAATGTAAAGGCATAAACAAAGGCCTGAATGGCTCCATATTTTAAATTGGCTTCTTTATCAGATAATGACAATCCTAAAATTTGATCCGCCATAAAAATGGTTAAAACACCTCGCATTCCATAAAAACAGAAACGCTCCCACATTTCTACTAAAAACAAGTACCACAATTGTTTTGGATATTTCCCTTCAAAATTCTGAATTTCTTCTAATGTAGGCGCAGTAGTTTTAGTCATCTTTTATAAATTTTCTTTAATAAAATTAGTCATCTTAGTATACAATTGAATTCGGGTTTTACCACCATAAATTCCGTGATTTTTATCAGGATATATTTGGGAATCAAACTGTTTATTAGCCTGAATTAATGCCTCCATCATTTGCATCGAATTTTGTAAATGTACGTTATCATCAGCAGAACCATGTATCAAAAGAAATTTTCCTTTGAGTTTATCTACATGATTTATAGGAGAATTTTCATCATATCCGCTAGGGTTTTCTTGAGGAGTTTGCATGTATCGCTCGGTGTAAATACTATCATAAAAACGCCAATTCGTAACGGGTGAAACCGCTATAGCCATTTTAAATACATCAGCTCCTTTGAATAAACAGTTGGCCGACATAAACCCTCCGTAACTCCAACCCCAAATTCCAATCCTAGATTTGTCGACATAGGGATAATTGCCAATAACTTTTGCAGCGTCTATTTGGTCCTCTACTTCATATTTTCCCAATTGACCTTGTGTACATTTTTTAAAAGCGGCACCCTTGAATCC
>JBEIDU010000090.1:0-2122 GCA_040383345.1 Chitinophagales bacterium
CTTTTTTTATCAAAAGTAGATTCGTCTCCACAATAGTAATTGGTTGCATATCCATTGGATTTCAGAATACTAATCAACGAATTGTGTTTTGGCATAGGGTTTAATTCCATAAATCCATCTTCCCCAAAGGGTAAAGAACCCATTAATGATGGCAATGCCCCAAATGTTCTACCTGCATTACTTACAAAATTTTCCCAATAAAGTGATTTTGATGTTAACGAATCTAGAAATGGCGTAAACCCTTTATATTCTCCATTATCTGTAAAATCTCTACCTAGTCCCTCCATTATGATGAACACTACATTTGGCTTTTCATTGTGTATATTAAAAAAAGGAGTTAAAACATCTTTATTGTTTTCTGAGGGAATTTCTAGAGGGAATTCTTTTTTAAATGAAAAATTACTCTCAGAAGCTAAGGCCTCATCATTTTTGGACCTAATGATATCACTCATCAGGAAATTCAACTTATTTTGAGCAACTGGCTTATTACCTTTGGCAAGTAAGAAATGTAAACCTCCAAAGAAAAATAAAACTAAAAGTAAATACTTAGAGTTTATTTTATGCTCGAAAAAATGGAATAACCAGATTAAACCAAAATATGCAAGTGGTAAAATCACGAACGGTACAATCATCATAAATGAAAGCGTTACCGAAGCCGTAACTGTGGTATACATTTCACTCCATGAATAGCCCAAAATATCGGCTCCCAAGTTAATATGAGTAGTTAGGCTATACGCTGTCAATCCGAGTTGAATAATAACGATACATGTAAAAAGGATTCTAATTACAAGTATTCCTAACTTTTCTTTATAATATTTTAAAACAAGATACAATGGAAAAAACAACAGACCTATTGCCAATCCTGTAAAAAAGTCATTTACTATTTTGAAGCCGAACAACTGGATATCAAAGTTTTTATACACATCAACAAGACTCAAAAAACAAAAAATTATGATTAATGAAACTGTCGAATAAATGTAGTCTAAACTGTTCTCGTATTTAATTTTTTCTTTCATGGATACAATTTTTACTAGGTATTTCCCATCCCTTTTCTGGTCATGGTACCCCATTCATGTTTTTTGAAAAAATAATATTCTATATTTCCTTTTATGGCTGAGTAAAGTATAAACGGATGATTCACTATAGGTTCTAAAAAAGAGATGATTACTAATTTAAGTCCCATTCCTTTCTTTTTATACTGATGATACGTGAGCTCTTCTGAAATTATTGCTACAATTGAAAATAATATTGAGAAAGTATAAGCCAATAGTATAAAGGCCAATGAATAATCCCATCGTACATAATCGAAATAGATGAGAACACCAAAATACACTATCCCAGCTACCTCTACAATGGGAGCCATTCTCTCAAAAATAAACCAATAAGGGTAACTCAATAAACCTAGAGAAAAATATTTTCTATTAAAACCAATTTTTCTATGTTTTTTTAAGGTTTCAATAGTACCACGAGTCCATCTATTTCTTTGTGAAATAAACGTTTTATAATTATCTGGTGCTTCTGTCCAACATAGTGGATCGGGAATATAGGCTACTTTATACTTTAGTTTCATATCTTGCATATGCCTTCTCATTCGGACAATTATTTCCATATCCTCCCCTACAGTATTGGTGTCGTAACCACCAACTTCAATGGCAATCTTTTTGTCAAATAATCCAAATGCTCCTGAAATTACCAACAAACCATTTAGCCTACTCCAAGCCATTCTTCCTAACAAGAACGCTCTTAAGTATTCTAAAATTTGCCCCTGTTCTAACCATTTCTTTGGAAAATTCACATCCAATAATTTACCATCTTTAATGGTGCATGAATTGGCTATACGAATTACTCCTCCTGCTGCAATTACTTGAGAATCGGTCTCTTCTAAAAAAGGTTTTATTAATTTTTGAAGGGCGTCTTCCAATAACAAACAATCGACATCGATACAAGCAACGTATTTATTTTTACTGATGTTTAGCCCCATATTCAACGCATCTGCTTTACCGCCATTCTCTTTATCAACAACAGTTAACTTATCAAATGCTGGATTTGTAGATTTATATACACCACCTCTTAAAGGCTTGGTCTTAATTTGATTATTGATTGGAATATCTATTTGAATCAA
>JBEIDU010000091.1:0-2092 GCA_040383345.1 Chitinophagales bacterium
ATGAAAATCAATTTATTTTACATTCACCTCCATTAGAATATAATTCAAACCGTTTTTGAGATAGGGATATCCATTGGGTTGCATTCCAAATTTTAGATAATAACTTTGTTTTTCAACCCGTGCACTACAAGAAATAGAATGTACACCCAGTTGTTGGAGGTGGTTAAAACTGTAGTGTAGCAATTGACTACCATACCCTTTATTTTGAAATTCGGCTAAGGTGGCAAATTTTCTGAAAACCGCATGATGATTTTCTTCGAGAAAAAGAGAAATGCAGGAAACCCATTGGCCTTCGATACAAACCCCTAGATGAATCCCGCGATCGTCGTTTGGAGTGCGCACGAATTCTAGGTCTTTATCTGGCCAAAGTACTTTTTGACGTAATTGCAATAGGGCGTCAATAGGGATTTCTTGTATCATCAATAATTGTATAAGCAGGTAAATATACTAAAAACAAAAAAGCCCAACATTGCTGCCAGGCTATTGAAAAAATAATTCAAAATAAAGTTGTTGTTACTATATAGATTATCTTGGCATAAGACCCAATTGTCTTAAAAATTCTAAATTGTCAAAGAAATCTCTTTCTTCAGTAATTTTACCGTTGATAATGGTAGCAATGGTACATCCTTCAACGCTAATGGTCTTTCCTGTAGCAGGAATCCCAAAGAAATCTCCAGTATGCTTTCCTTTAAACACCCAATATTTAGTTAACTTATTTCCTTGTGCGAAAGTCTCTTTTACAGTAAATTCACGGTTAGAAAATCCAGTTATATAATTGGCATAGTAGGCTTTAGCATTGACTGCTCCTTTAGTTTCAGGAACGGTATGCAAGACTACATCTGGAGCGTAAGCACTGTCTAGCACCGAAATTTTACCTTCATTGATCACTTCGTCCCAAACTTTTGAATAGAATTTGATGTTGTCTTGTGCGATTTTTTCGTTTTTGTCTGCTTCACTTTTACAAGCAAATAACGATATGCTAACTGCTAGAAATACTAATATTTTTTTCATTTTAGTATTTTTATTTTAATAGTTCTGTTAATGGTGCTGTATCATAAGTATCCCATTCTTCGTGAATTTTACCGTCTTTGATTGCAAAATTCATATTTATCATAACTGAAGTTTTTTTATCTCCTTTTGAAAAACTAATTTCATAATAGGAAATAACATAATTAGTGATTCCTGTTTTTTCATCTGGTTTATTATTAACAACTTCCCAAACTAAAGGATCAGTAGGTAACGTAATTGTAACACCTTGTGATTGTAAGGATGCTAAATTTTTCATGTTTTCTTCAATCGTCATCGATTTTAAATTATCATGAATAACTGCGCCAGGAACATATAATTTTTGAATGCTTTCTGTGTCAAATTTACTTGCAAACACATTCATTTGCTTGATCATTTCGGTGTTTTCAGATGTTGAAAGATTGATACCTCCTTCATTTGGATTCTTAGCTACTGCCTCAGTAGCTACTTCTTTTTTACAAGAAACAAATAGTAAACATGTAAGGGCAAAAAGTGCAATTGTTTTTTTCATAATATTTGAATTTTAAGATTATTTTATAGATTGAGCGTATTGTATGATACTATTAATTTTCATATTTAAATCAAACATGAATAATTCTGTTAACTCTTTTTTCCAAACGGTTCCGTCTTTACTTACTCGAGTTTCTGTAGCCATCACAATTACTCCAGAAGATGGGTCTGAATCTTTGATTCGAATCGGAACAATAGCATTAATTACCCAATTTAGCGATTTGTGCTGTGCAAAAAACGCTTCCCAATCTTTTTGAGTCATCACCATTTTATTGCCTTCAAAATCGGTATAATTTACTTTACTAGAAGATAAAGACATGCAAGTAGCTGCATCCATTTTATTATAAGCCGCATTTAATTTCAAAATGGCTTCTGTTTCTCCTCTATTCGAAAAAACAAAAGGTTTGTCGTTAAATTCAGACTTCGGTTCAAAGTATTTACCGCCTTCCGTTTGTGCAATCATTTGAGTCATTGAGATCGACATAACGATCATAAATAGTACTTTTTTCATAATTTATTGTTTGGATTTATTTAGTAGTTGCGTCTACATACATTA
>JBEIDU010000092.1:0-2060 GCA_040383345.1 Chitinophagales bacterium
AAGTCATTTATTAACTTTTTAAGTGCCACTTCACCTTTGGTATCATATTTTTTATAATTGGAACAATAATTACAAACCCCATTAGAATCAAATTCAATGAATGGAAAGGAACTTGGTAAAATACATTTTGTACATCTTTTCAGTTCATTTATCCTTTTTTTTTGACCATCGAAATAGGTTAAAAATGATTCGGGTACTTTTTCAAAATCGGTTTCAAGTGATTTATTTTCATGTACTTGTTTTTCATCAGTATCAACGACTTCTTTTATATCAAATTTAGTAGTTGCATCACTATCTAATACTTTCAAATCGGTTATGATTTCAAATTTTATAAAATCAAAATAAAGAGATGAATTGACCAGTTGCTGTATCGAATTCACATCAACAGAAAGTCCAATACTTTTGATGGCTTTACTTAAAAAAATAGATTCGGAAGCGAAAAGAAAAAGTTGCGTCTTTGCATCAAAAACATAATATAAAGAGCCATTATTTGATGCAATTGTCATAAAAGTTTTTTGAACATCAAGTAAAGCTATATTAGCAATTCCTTCAATTTCATTAAAAACTTTTCTAATGGACTCACTATACGATTGCTTGTTTTGAAGAGCGTTATTTACAATGGTAGGAATTAACTCTGTGTCTAAATCGGTCTTTTTTATAGTGTTTGGATATTTCTTCCATAAATCATCGGTATTTACAATAATCCCGTTGTGTATTACAATTTTCCCATCAGCAACAATGGGTTGATTATTATAATTGTGTTGTTCGTATCCGTTAGTCACTAGTCTTGAATGACCAATTCCTAGGAAAAATTCAGTATTAACCAACTCCTTTTTAATGTCTTTGTACACCTTAGTCTGAAGTAATTCTTTCCCAGAGAATGGTATCTTATTGACCAATAGTGTCTTTTGGTTCTGCCCTAAAATAGCAAAACCAGAAGCTTCTTTACCTCTTTTATCGGACTCAATGAGTAAGGTTTCGAAAATGGCATTAGGCTTATTTTCTTTATGCTTGGAGATGACTCCAAATATTCCACACATATTATATTTTTTTGAAAATATAGAGTCTATTAATATTCATCATGAAACCTTCGTCTTGACTCAATTCGAATTTTTGCTGGCTGAATAGGTCAACTATCTGAGGCTTTGTTAATCCATATACTTCACCTTCCTTCATGCCTCTTTCAGATTGATCTACATCCCAAGGCTTTCTTAAAAAATGCCAAACTGTAGAAATAATGGGTGGTATCATGGTAATAATCATTTTCCCATCGGGCTTTAAAAGTCTGTAACATTCTTTAATAACCTCTCCTCTGTTGGGAATATGATTTAAAGCTGCTATGATTGTGATTGTATCAAAACTATTATCTTCAAAAGGCAAATGAGCCGTATTTTCGACAACAATATCTACATTATCCCATTTAAAAACGTCTACTCCAATGCCTTTACCGTAGGCTTTTTTCAATTGATTCATCCCACATCCAATATCGAGTAATTCTCCTTGAATATGAGGCAAAACTTTATTAATTCTGGTCGATTCTAATTTTTTTCCTAAAGAATCATTCATTTGATTTGTTTTAATTATTTATACAATCTGTCATTATCCTGAATATCCATCCACATTGCAAATAGAAAACTTTGAATAGAGCTAATTCCCAAAAATGTAAATGCAAATAATGTCTCAAAAGATAGGTTCTTACCTTCGATCAAAGCCATTATTACTCTATACAAATAAGGCATCCAAATTATTCCAAGCAAAAAAGAAAAATGATATAAAATAAACAACGGATGAAAATCTCTAAATAAATACTTGAACCATAATCTTTTGAAAAATGATTTCATGAGTAATAAAGATACCGTTGGAATCACTTTAAAAATTTTCATTTTAGATTTTTCTCCAATATCATAAACTGGTTTAATCTCTACCTCTCTCAAAGTACAAAATGCGATATTCAATTTGACCAGCATATCGTTTGGATAACCATATTTCTTATATATATCATACAATCGTATGGCATTCAGAGCTTTGTTTGAAATAGCAGTATATCCTGTTTGCGTATC
>JBEIDU010000093.1:0-1998 GCA_040383345.1 Chitinophagales bacterium
GGTATCTTTACTATTAAACTTTACTTTTTACTTTGTTAATTGAATTTCAATCTTAATCTTCACAAGATTCCTGCCTTCGCAGGAATTTATTTTACTCCTGTACTACCAAAACCGCCTTCACCTCTAGACGTTTGAGACAATTCTTGAACTTCAATCCATTCTGCTCTTTCGTGTTTTGCAATAATGAGTTGAGCGATTCGTTCTCCGTTTTCTATAACAAAAGCTTCATTAGATAAATTTACTAAAATTACCCCTATTTCCCCTCTATAATCAGCATCTATTGTGCCTGGAGAATTGAGTACTGTTATTCCTTTTTTAGCAGCTAGACCACTTCTAGGACGTACTTGAGCTTCATAACCAATTGGCAATTCAATGAAAAGCCCTGTTTTGACAATAGCTCTTTCCAAAGGTTTTAAGGTTATAGCTTCGGTTAAATTGGCGCGTAAATCCATTCCTGCCGAAGCTAGAGTTTCATAATTTGGCAAGGAATGTTGCGATGTATTGATTATTTTTATGGTCATTGTCATTTAAAAATTCTAATTCGATTTGCGTTTTAAAATTCTATTTAAAGTTTCTTTTTCATTGTGGTAAATGAAATACAAAAATAGAATTAATAAAGATATCCCAACGATATAATTTTCTCTAAAACCATAAAACGAAATAACAGAAAAGACTATTGATAGCAAAAGGTATCCGCTAATTTTTTTAATTTCATATGGGATTGGATAATACTTGTTTCCAAAATAATACGAAATCAACATCATGCTTCCATAGGCTGCAATAGTTGCAATTGCAGATCCATAATAACTCATCGAAGGTATTAATATAAAATTCAAGGCTAAAGTAACTCCGGCGCCAATAATGGAAATATAAGCGCCAATATAGGTTTTATCAATCAATTTATACCATACAGAAAGATTCGTGTAAATTCCGAGGAAAAAATTAGCCAAAATAATTAACGGAACCACTTTCATGGCTTCCCAGTAGGAGGTATCCCGAATCATTACATATTTAATTAGATCCGCAAAAACGATTACAGACAACAAAATAAATGAGCCGAAAATAACAAAATATTTAGTAATGGTTGCGTACGTCTGCTGTGCATTTTCATTTGAAGCATGACTAAAAAAGAAGGGCTCAATACCTAAGGTATAGGCTGTTCTATACAAAACCATAAATAACCCTAACTTGTAGCAAGCAGAATAGACTCCAACTTCTGCTTCAGCAATATTGGATGGCAAAAGTTTACCTAAAAGAATTTTATCAAACTGCTCATTAATAGCAAATGCAACTCCCGCAATCATTATGGGCAAGCCGTATCGCATCATCCGTTTCCACAAACTAAAATCGAATTTCCAATTGAGATAGATATAATTTGGAGAAAGCACCACAAATGTCAATAAACTTGCAATAATGTTGGCTATAAAAATATACCCTACTTGAAAATTTTCAGCATATAGTGAGCTTAAATAACCCTCTGGATATGATTCTGCAATTTTTGGTAAATACAATAAAAAGAAAACACTTAAACTAAGATTTACCACTACATTACCTATCTTTATAATGGCATAAAACATCGGTTTTTGATGGGCTCTTAATTTAGAAAAGGGTACAATAACTAAGGCGTCTAATGCTAAAATCCAAATAGTATAAATAACATATTGCGAATCAATGTCTGACCAATCAGCTAATGAATTTCTGAACAACATAGCTGCAAAAAGAAAAATAAAAGAAGACCAAAATATAGAAACTGTGGTGGTTTCAATTACATTTTCTTTGTCTTTTTCATTGTTGTAAAATCTAAAAAAAGCCGTTTCCATTCCATAGGCAAGAATGACATTAAAAAATATCATCCATGCAAAAATGATGGACACTTTACCATATTCTGCTTTTGGCAACAAATCTGTATATAAGGGAACTAACAGGAAACTAAACATCCGAGGGATAACTGTTGCTAATCCATATATTGCTGTTTGTTTAAAAAGATTTTTATATAAA
>JBEIDU010000094.1:0-1951 GCA_040383345.1 Chitinophagales bacterium
CGATGCTCCTTTGAGAAGAGGCAATCAAACCGTTCATGAAAAGTGGGATTTGAATACTGGAATATTATCAGGTGATGCAATGCTGATTTTGGCGTATCAATTTTTTGAAAATTATGAGCCAGCAACTTTCCAGAAATTAGCAAAATTATTCAGTAAAACGGCTTTAGAAGTTTGCGAAGGACAACAATATGATGTAGATTTCGAAACTCGTGACGATGTTACGATTCCTGAATATTTAAAAATGATTGAATATAAAACAGCAGTTTTAGTCGGTGCTGCCATGAAAATGGGTGCAATTGTTGCCGAAACTTCTGATGAAAATGCCAATTTGATTTATGATTTTGGACTGAATTTAGGAATTGCCTTCCAATTACAAGATGATTATTTAGACGCTTTTGGAAATCCAGAAACCTTTGGAAAACAAGTGGGAGGCGATATTATAGAAAATAAAAAAACCTATTTATACTTAAAAGCAATTGAGTTTTCTAAAGCAGAAGAAAAGCAACAATTATTACATTTGTTTTCCATCCAACCTTCAGAGAATACAGATAAAATAGAATCAGTAAAAGCTATTTTTAATTCTTCAGGAGCAAGTGAAGCTACTAAAAAAGCGATTCAAGAATATACTTTTAAAGCATTTGAAACTTTAGAAAAAATGGATATTGAGAATGAAAAGAAAGCTATTTTGAAAGCTTTTGGAGAAAATTTAATGGGAAGAAACGTGTAATCAAGAGCAATGACAATATCAAGTTCAAATTTAAAATTTGTAATTGGTATTGATCTTTGTGTTTGAATTTGATTTTTGAATTTGATTTTTGAATATGTAATTGAACTTGAATATGTATAATCCACCAGCAAATATTGATGCCTTAATTTCGCAAGCCGAAGAAGAACACTTGTACTTCAAATTGATTGAACAGGTAAATAAAGATTTTGCATTAGCGAATGAATCTTTAGATGTGCCATCAAGTATTTTTCCGTTTGAATTTAAGAATTTGGTACAAGAGAAAATATACAAACTCATTCAATACAAATTTGCTGAATATCTAAATTTACTTTACATCATTGATGTTCCAGAAGAACAAATTAAAAAATTAGATGGCTCTGATTTGGTAGAATTATCGGAACAAGTTGCTTTTTTAGTGTTAAAACGCGAATGGCAAAAGGTTTGGTTTCGGAATAAATACTAAAAAAACACCCTTACAAAAGGCATAAATGCTTCGGCATAAATATTATCTCTATCTCGGTGTAATACATTATACCGAACACCAAAAGTTACATTTTCATTGCGATAACCTGCACCTACAAATAAAGCGGTATTCCAAAAATCTTGCGAGTTATTCCCAAAAGAATTATCATACGTTCTGTTGATGCGCAACTGTTCTAATTCGGTTGAAATTTGCAATTCTCTGATGGGCTGAAATAAGGCAATTATACTTCCTCCGTACATATTAGCATTATAAAAATCACGCTGTTTTACATAGTTGTATTGCAGTCCTAAACCTGCTGATACATACTCGTTAAAATTATAAATAGTACTTGGAGCCACCATAATATCTGCGTAACCATTACCAACGCCTAAACCCAGTCCTCCTCCAAATTGTACATGATTCCAAAAATCACTTTTTGTTTTCATTTGAGCACTTTCTTGTGCATAAATTTCAGATTTGAAACCAAATAAAAACACAATAATTAACAAAAATGTTAAATACATTACGGAATTCTTTTTCATAAATCAAATTTCAAAAAATTAATGTTATAAAAGTATAAAAATCCTTGAAAAATTATCATAAAATGTTTTACTTTTGCATAATATTTTTAATTAAAAGGTCTTTCAGACAACAAGATATGGATAGGTTTTCCTTTTTAAACGCTGCACACACGGCTTTTTTTGCCGATTTATACGAACAATATTTACAAAATCCAGACAGCGTTGAGCCAAGCTGGAGAA
>JBEIDU010000095.1:0-1930 GCA_040383345.1 Chitinophagales bacterium
ACTATTTAATGCTAGGTAAGGCGCGATATTACGACCAGAGGTTCGTTCCTGCACTCGAAGCAAATAAATATATTTTATACAAATATCCGAATAGTGATAAGATATATGAGGCCAAAAATTGGAGAGAAAAGTTAAATATCAGGATGGACAATGATGCCTTGGCGGTTAATAATTTGAGAAGATTATTGAAAGACATTAAATTCAAGGATCAAATTTTTGCCGACGCCAATGCTATTTTATCTCAAGCTTTTTTGAATTTAGAACAAAAAGATAGTGCCATAGCCAAACTTAAATTAGCAAAAGAATTTACCAAAGCAAAAGAAGAAAAGGCGAGATATAATTTCATCTTAGGGCAGCTTTACAGTGAATTAGGTTATAAAGACAGCACCTTTGCATCCTATCAAACGGTTATTGCTATGAAAAGGAAATCGCCTAGACAATATGTTATCCAATCACATATTAAACAGTCACAAATGTTCGACTATAAAGCTGGAGATACAATAGCCTTCTTGGAAAACTATAGAAAACTCATGAAAGATAGGGAAAATCGCCCTTTTCTAGATGTTTTAAACCACCAAATGGCCGTGTTTTATGAAAATGTTGATAAGCCTAAAATTGCGATGGATTATTATCAAAAGTCTTTAAAAACAAAATCTCAGGATTCCTATTTAATTGCTTCCAATTATAGAAATTTAGCTGAAATTTATTTCAACAAAGCAAAATATGTAACCGCTGGAAAATATTATGATAGCACTTTAGTTCAGCTCAATAATAGAACTAGAGAGTTTAAGGCGATTAAAAAGAAGCGTGACAATCTAGTCGATGTAATAAAATACGAAGGAATTGCTACAAGAAACGACAGTATTATCAATGTATATTCTTTATCTGATGGTGATAGAGTTCGTTATTATGAAAAATACATTGCCGATTTAAAAAAAGAAGAAGAAGCCCAAAAGCTTTTACTTGAAAAACAGCAAAAGGAAATGCAGTCTCTGGACAATGGTGGACTCGAAGGGCAAGATTCTTTTGATGCGGTCGATAAAAATGGAAGATCAAGAAATAGAGAAAAAGACAACGGCAGACAAAATTCATTGATGCCACCAGCAGAGAATAATCCTTCATCGGCTGTAACTCAAAACAATTTCTATTTTTATAATTCTTCGACAGTAGCGTTTGGAAAAAAAGAATTCAAAAAAAATTGGGGAGATCGTGCCTTTAAGGAAAATTGGAGACTTTCATCTGCGAAAGCTGATGCAGAAAATTCCGAGGGGAATGATACAACTAAAAATGATTCTCCAGAAAATTCAATCGAAGAAAAAGTAGACGAAAGACACACGGTTGATTTTTACCTTAAACAATTACCAAAAAGCCAAACAGCAATAGATAGTATTGCTAAAGAGCGCAATTTTGCATACTATCAGCTAGGAAGTATTTACAAGGAAAAATTCAAAAAATACAGCCTAGCCGAAAACAAATACGCAAAACTTTTGGAGCTTCATCCTGAAGAACGATTGATATTGCCATCAATGTATAATTTGTATAAAATTTATCAAATCATAGGCAATAAGGATAAAGAATTGGCTATGAAAGATAGAATCATAAATCAATATCCAGATTCAAGATATGCTCAAATCATTGGCAATACAAATGCTACCAGTGTTGTTTCAACTGACAGTCCCGAAACAAGCTATTATAAGTTATACAAACAATTTCAAATTGGAGATTACAAAACAGTTTTAACAAATGTTGATTTGGCGCTAAATCAATATGCTGGGGAAGAAATTATTCCAAAATTAGAATTATTGAAAGCCAATACTATAGGAAAATTAAAGGGATTAGAAGAATTTAAAAAAGCGTTAAATTTTGTAGCTTTAAACTATCCAAACAATGAGGAAGGAAAAATCGCTGAACAGTATTTAGCGAACGACAT
>JBEIDU010000096.1:0-1883 GCA_040383345.1 Chitinophagales bacterium
AACTATGATTTGTGTGATTTTAAGAATAGGTGGATAACTGCTTTGATAAAATAGATAGGTCTAAGCTATTCAAAATACTAGTTTTTATTGGGCGTTTTTCGTCCCAAAAAATCAAAGAAGAGTAGAAATCAATTGCTAATGGTGAAGTTAGCATTTCAAATGTTTTATAAGCAGTTTCTTCGTCATCAAAACCAAGAAAATAAACAGTATCATCAAAAATAATCGGTTTACTTTTATATGTTTTAATTAGACGAAAATTTAGTTTTTTGTATAATCCACAGATTGCAATTTTCCAAGGTAAAAAGGTATAAGCTCCCACTCCAAAAATCGAAAACCGAGGATTACCTTGATAGATTTTACTTTTTCTAGCGTCTAAATATTTAGCATGAGTTTCTAAATATCTCCATGTCTTTGGAGCTAAATGTTGTATTGTTTGAGTTGATTCACCAATAAATTGTTGTGTTACTAATACATATCGAGTAATTATTTCTGTGCGATTCTGAGCTACATCAGAACCTTTAATTAGAGGAAAAATATATTCTTCTTCAATATCAACAATTTCTCCTAAACCATTGATAAAAATATTACCAATTTTACGCAATTCCATAATACTTGAACAGTCATGCTTAATACCAGAACGCCATTTCGTTTCTGAATTTGGTTTATATAAATAACTTAATTTTTTAAAAGAATTCAAATCTCTAATTAAAATATTATATTGATATCCTATTCGATGAAACTGACTTTCTTCTAAGTTATCGAACACATCACAGCAATAGTTTTGTGATTGGGTATCAAATTTACAAAATAATAAACAAGCATCAACATTAGCATGAAAATATTTATGGGAATCTATCTTATAAATTGCACAGTAGGCAAGATTAAGTTTATGCTTTTGGATATAGCTTAATATTTTTCTAGCAACAGAAGTTTTACATAACATGGCAAGACAAGCATCATGCTGATGCAGGGCTTGAACAGTTTGAATTAACATCCATTCGGAAATATCAAAATTGCTTTTTCCTGTGATTGCATCCAAGCCTATATGATGGTTAAAATTATTTTTTTGAGGTAGATTTTTACCTCCAATGAACCCTTGTTGAGAGTTAGTTACCCAAGGAAAATTCCCTAATACTAGGATATTTTTATGAAATTCTTTAGTCAATGATCCCCAATCAAAAGTAAAAAAATCTCCCTGTGTAATATGAATTTTTTTGTTTTTTGATAGTTTTTCATCTTTACTAATTTCTTCTAAATAATTTGGGTTTATCTCCAGTCCAATAATCTTATTTGTGAGTTTAAATAAAGTTGTAGAAGCTTTAATGAAATTACCTATGCCACAAGTTGGCTCAAAAATCACATTAGGACTAATGTTAAGTGATATCAGTTTATGACAAATCTTTTCAGCTAACTCCAGTGGAGTCTGAAAATCTCCATATTCTATTTTTCTCTTAGAAGTTTGCGTCATGAATTTGCTCTATAAACGGCAATAACACCTTCTTCCTGACCAGCACGCTCAATTACTCTTCCATATTGCAGCCGCCATTGCAAAGCATTAGATATGGTTAAAAATCCTTGAAGTGGAGGTTTTAGGCGAATTTCATCTACTATATTAGCAGCCTCAATTTCATCCACAGGTAGGTTTCGATCTAATATAAATGCAATCAAGTCATCTGCATTGCCTTCATTTTCTAAAATGCTACGTATTCCGCGAGTCATTTGAAAATCTGCTGTTCTTTCAGCACTCACAAAAATGGTATTCAAAATACTCAATGTTGCAGTCCGATTTGTACTGTTATCTACTTTTTCGTAAACAAATATAATGAGGGAATATCCAAACCCGAAAATTTTCTGCCGCGCAGATTTGAAAGGACAAGATGACT
>JBEIDU010000097.1:0-1844 GCA_040383345.1 Chitinophagales bacterium
CTTTAAGAGAATATCAAACCATTCATGGTGCCAATATTTTTGGATTCATAACACAAGTAAACGATGCTATAATTAAAGACAATCCTTATTATAAAAGTGGTGATTTAATTGGTCGTCAAGGAGTTGAAGAAGCTTATGAAGAAATTTTACGGGGTGTAAAAGGAGTAAAATATATTCTAAAAGACAAACACAATAGAGAAATTGGCTCATACAAAGAAGGGAAATTTGACACAATTGCCAAACAAGGTAGCGACGTGACCCTTTCTATAGATGGAGAATTGCAAAAATATGGCGAAGAATTAATGATAAATAAGCGCGGTGGAATTGTAGCTATAGAACCAAGTACGGGTGAACTTCTAGCTTTAGTTACCGCTCCATCTTATGATCCTGCTTTGTTGGTAGGTAGACAACGTTCAAAAAACTATACAAAATTATACAATGATTCCATTGCTAAACCTTTATTTGACAGAGGATTATTGGGTGAATTTCCTCCTGGGTCTCCTTTTAAAATTCTTACCGGTTTAGTAGGATTACAAGAAGGTGTAATTGACACCCAAACGTCATTTACGTGTAGCCACGGATTTTCTTATGGGCGTGGTGCATTTATGCGATGTCACTGTCCAGGTGGTGTAGTGCAATTAAATTTTGGTATATATAAATCTTGCAACACCTATTTTGCAAATGTGTATAAACGTACCATTGAAAAATATAAAAGACCAAAAGATGGAGTTGATGCTTGGGCTAATCACTTAAAAAGTTTTGGTTTAGGGAAATTTATGGGTTATGATTTGCCTCCTGGGAGAAAAGGACATATTCCAACTTCAAAATTCTATGAGCATTTTTATCCCAATGGCGGATGGCGTTCTACTACTATTATTTCAAATTCAATTTGTCAAGGGGAAGTTTCAATGACACCTATACAATTGGCAAATATGATGGCTACTATTGCTAACAGAGGCTATTATTACACCCCTCATATTATAAAAAACATTAAAGGCAAAAAAATTGATTCAAAATACAAAACCAAACACGTCACAACAATTAACAGAAAATACTTTGATCCTGTAGTGAATGGTTTATTTGATGTATACAATAAAGGAACTGCTTTTGGGTTAGGAGTTGATGGATTAGAAATTTGTGGGAAAACGGGTACTGCTGAAAATTTTGCCAAAATAAATGGAAAACGCGTTCAGCTTGAAGACCACTCTGAGTTTGTAGCTTTTGCGCCAAGAATTCGACCAAAAATTGCCATTGCAGTGATTGTAGAAAATGGACATTTTGGAAACACTTGGGCTGGGCCTATAGCTACTTTGATGATTGAAAAATATTTAAACAAGAAAATTACTCGAAAAGATTTAGAAAAACGAATGTTAGAAGGGAATTTAAATTATCAATATCGAAAATTATATCCGAGTAAAGATTCAATCCACAAACCAAAATTAAATAGTGCTGATTCGCTTCGAATGAAATTAAAATCGAAAAAAGAAACGGACGCAGAAAAGAAGAAAAAAGAAGCAGAAAAGAAAAAATAATTTTTTATTTTTAACATCCTCCGCTCCTAGAAGTCTCCTGACTTCGAGGATGTGTTTTTCGGTCTCGAACCGAATACTAAAGTTCGGAGAACTTTCACCAACACCACGAAGTTAGAAACTTCGTAGAGCAGAAAGTAATCATTAAAATATTATATCTAAAATTCAAAAATAAAAAAGGAAAATTAAGTCAAATGAAAAACCAAGATATAAGTAATTCCATCGATTGGATAAGCATTTTGTTGTACTTCATACTCGTTGTTTTTGGATGGATGACTATTTATTCCGTAACGGTTCCTGCAAATCAAGAATACA
>JBEIDU010000098.1:0-1727 GCA_040383345.1 Chitinophagales bacterium
CCTACAGAGGTACAGTTTTGAAAGAAAAATTTCACCTATCCTACCCACAAGTATTTGAATATAAACAAAAATATTACATGATTCCTGAAAGTCAGGGATCTAACCAAGTATTGTTGTATAAAGCCCATCAATTTCCTTTTGATTGGAAAGTCTGTGATACCTTATTAAAAAACATCAAGTTAAAAGACCCAACAATCTATTTATCAGATACTTTGAATGTCTTATTAGGCACAGACGATAATTTAAATATGTATATGTACCAAACAGATTCTCTCTTTGGAAAATGGAAGCTACACAAAAAACCAAAAGTCATTATGGGAAGCGAATCGCGTTGTGGTGGTCGAATTTTTGCTAACAATAAAGGATTGATTCTACCCATTCAAAACTCGAGTAACGGCTATGGTTTTGGAGTTTCTCTTTATCGCTTGTCATTCAAAGATGGGAATTATAAAATAACGCGAGAAAATCCATTTTTTCTGAGAAAGCATGATAATCTCAAAGAATTTAATGCTGGAATGCATCACTTCGATATTCAAAAAATTGGCAATACCTATTACTATGTCTACGATGGAAATCGGTTAGAAAACACTGAAAAAATATGGAATATAAAGGGAGCTTTAAAAATGAATTATTGTGATTTTAAAAACTGGTGGTATCAAAATTTCAACTAATCCAAATCAATTTCAATCATTTACTTTCAAACAAAATCTCCTTACGAATTATTTCTTTCGACAGGTATTTTGCTACACCGTCTTCATCATTCATAGCTATTATTTCAAGATGTGAAAGTTTATCTTTAAAACTATCAACCGCATTTGCCATTATCAATCCTTTAGCCGAAGCTACTAACATTTTTTCATCATTAAAGCCATCTCCAAAACAGATTGCTTCTTCAAAGGTTCGATTTTCTATTTCTAAAATTTTGGAAATAGCAATACTTTTATCTACAGATTTATCCATTATTTCTAGGCAAATCGGGAGACTAAAAGCATAATTAAAATTATCCGAATGATTTGTCAAGATTTCATCTTTTAGGGCAACCAATTTATGATGGTTTTCATCTACAAATAATAATTTTATTGCAGTAAGATCTTCAACGGTATTGAAATCAACTATCTCGGGAACATAATTCATTTCTGTTTGAAAACTATTTAATTTTTCGTTGTACTTATTTGTTAGCCAAACTTGTTCCTTGAACAATACGGTAGTAATATCTGAATCAATATCTAATGATAAAACAGACCGAATAATTTCACTACTAATATCAAATGAATAGAGAAGTTCTTTTTCTGGCGAATGTATTCTGGCTCCGTTTGAAGTTACTAAATAAATGGGGACACCAATGGTCTCTATTACTGGTAAAGCATCTAAATGATGCCGACCTGTGGCTACAATCAATGTGAAATTTTGGCGATGAAGTTCTTGAAAAACTTTTTTAGTATAGGGTGATATTTTGTGCTCGTTATTTAGTAAAGTACCGTCGAGATCGCTAATTACAACCTTAAATTTATTCTTTTCAGGCATTCAAATCTTTTTTTGGCGATTAAAAACAAATTTTAATCATGATTTTCGATTTGTTTATAAGCATCTATGACTTTTTTTACTAATCGGTGACGAACAATATCCTTATCATCAAGATACACAATTGCGATTCCTTCAACGTCTTTCAATACCAATATGGCTTCTTTAAGACCCGAGATGGTTCGTCTAGGTAAATCTACCTGACC